>JANOJO010000601.1:0-4180 GCA_031418795.1 Bacteroidota bacterium
TTATACAATCCTGCAGCAAAGGATGATATTTTCAAATCAGAATTTATCAGAAGATATGGAAAACAGGGTGAACATCTTCTTGAAGCATCTTCACATGCCGGAAAAACTCCATTGCGTTTTGCATCTGACTTTGACCTTGGCTGGGATTTTACATTGTACAGTGAAGGGATGATGGCACTGGATCCAAAAACAAAGCGGGTGGATTATGTTTCCGTTGACCGGTTGATTCATCAACCCCCATTGGATAGTGATTATGTTTCTGTAGAAGATTATGTAAAAAAGGTTTCAGCTGGCGGTTCATTTGATAAGAGCCGCATTACACCAATTATATTAGCTGCCATGCTGGAAAAGGATTGTAAAAAAGCATTGGCATTGGTTGCAATTATTAAACCGGGAACAAACAAATCGTTGCTGTATGAAGTGGCAGATATAAAAACATGGGCAAATCTTGGATTGCATTTTGCAGAAAAATTAAAAGGCGCCGTGGCATTACAAACCTACCGTGAAAAGGGAAATGAGAAAGATAAACAATCTGCAATAAAATATTTGCAAAATGCACTTCATTATTGGGATGAAGTAATTAGTATCACCCGGCCATTGTATAAGGATATGCCATTGGTTCATTACAGTGAACAGGATGGAAAACCCTGGCAGGAAAATGACCACCTTCGTTTTCATTGGGAAAAATTGAGACCAGATGTGGCGAGGGATATTGAAACGGCGAAAGAGGCAACTGTAATAATTAAATAAGAAATGAACAGACAATTTTAATTCAATTAGTTTCGCATTTCAATGGGTTTAAAAATTATATTATGAAAAAAAGTATGAAATCATTATCCCGCAGCATATTATTTGTTTCTGTATTGACGTTTTTGCTATCATGGTCTCAATCAGGAAAACCCGCAAGAGAATTTTACCAGCTTACTGTATATCGTTTTAATAATGATGGCCAGGAAAAAATATTAGATAATTATTTACAAAACGCATTGTTGCCCGCTTTGCACAGAATGAATATTTCTAAAGTTGGTGTATTCAAAACAATAGCTAATGATACATCTGCTGCAAAGTCACTTTATGTTTTTTACAAAATAAAATCACCGGATGAAGTAACAAAACTTGCTGACAAAATTAATGCCGACAAAGAATATCAAACAGCCGGCACTGAATATATTAATGCTGTTTATACTGCACCTCCTTATGACAGGATGGAAACAATTTTACTCCGGGCATTTCCATTGGCCCCGCAAATGAAGTTACCCGAATTAAAAGGTGATAAAAAAAACAGGGTGTATGAATTGCGCAGTTATGAAAGCCATACCGAAAAAATATTTAAAAATAAAGTTCACATGTTTAATGAAGGAGATGAGATTGGTCTTTTTAAAAGATTAAATTTTAATGCGGTTTTTTACAGTGAAGTAATAGCCGGCAGTAAAATGCCCAACCTGATGTATATGACTTGTTTTGAAAACAAAGCAGACCGGGATGAACATTGGAAAAATTTTAGTGCAGATCCCCAATGGAAAAAACTTTCTGCTATGCCGGAGTACCAGAAGAACGTTTCAAAAAATGAACAAAATTTTCTGCGCCCTGCCGCCTACTCGGATTTTTAGATATTTTTCTTTTTTACTCCAAAATTTTGTATCCACCAGTACATAAAACCTTTATATTTTTCTCCCGTACATGCTACATGTGTCCATTGAGGATCCAGCAGGTTGTAACGATGACCGTAGCCCGGGATACCGGAATCAATTAATAATTGAATGACTATATCCCTTACTGTTGGATTTCCGGATTGTGCAGCTATATTCTCATTTCCAAATGACATAGAAGGAGAGAACCTTGTTATCCTGTCCCATGGATCTGAGCCATCGCTTCCTGTGTGCATTAATTTCCATTCATGTACATGCTGATCGGCTGCATGTTTTTTTGCCGCCCTGTAAATACCATTATCTGGTAATAACACTGACAATTTAATTAATTTCTTCAAATCATTAACAAGAGAACTTAAGGCCTTTACCTCTTCTTCATTTAAATAATGCCAGGTGGTATCAATTCTTTGGTTGCTCTTCCCATTTACAATTATAGTTGTAAAAGTCAAACTGTAATTTTTTGAACCCTTTCCGTTTGTTTTCATGTTTTGCTCCGCTTTGGCAAGCAGTGGTTCTATATACTGTAAATAAGATTGGGGGTTACTTCGCACCCTGTTTATCTCGTAGATCATTTCTTTTTCTACTTTGGTCATGTATTTGCAATCCTTTGCAGTGTTTAAGGAATCGGTAAGTTGTGCAAGAGAAGAACAGGAAGTAAAAATTAATAATAAAATACAGATGTTCCTCATTTTGAAGATATGAGAGTACAAGATATTGTTTCCTGTCTTAAAAAAAAGTTACAGGTTGGCAGCCGTAATATTTATTATTTATACAAAAATGATATTGTCTGTTAAATTCTATTAGCTTTATCCAATACGAACAGGAAATACTTTGGAAGCAGACCAGCAAATAATTGAGCAAACGAAAAAATGGATTACCGATGTTGTAGTGGGATGCAATCTTTGTCCTTTTGCTGCCAATGTAATTAAACAGCAAACTGTAAACTACCAGGTGGAAACCCGGACAACATTTGGTGTATGGATTGAAACTTTGTTGCAGGAATTGACCCGTTTAGATAATGAAAAAAATATAGAAACCAGTTTTATCATCTTTCCTTATTCGTTCGAAAAATTTGATGATTACTTAGACATGTTATCGCTTGCAGAAAAATTATTGAAAAAAAACGGGTACGAAGGAATTTATCAATTAGCAAGCTTTCACCCTTTGTATAAATTTGAAAACACAAGCGATGATGATGCAGCCAATTATACCAACAGATCCATTTATCCCATGCTGCACCTGCTGCGGGAAGAAAGCATAGACAAAGCGCTTGCAAACTATAATGACCCCGAAAGCATTCCTGACCGTAACATAAATTTTGCCCGTGAAAAAGGATTGACGTACATGAAGATGCTGCGGGACGCCTGTTTCTAATCCAATTCAATTTATACTTTTCTATGTTCTGCTTTTTTCTTTCAAACACATTGGAATATTATTGCTAAGTTTGATTCACTTAAATTTTTATTTATGAAATTAGTTATCTCATTGTTCTGCTGCATCTTTTTTGCTCTGACATCATTTGCTCAAAAGAAAGATACGCTGCCTGCTAACCCAGACCCTGATAAAAAAATTCAAATTGTTGAAACCGCCTGCGGTCAATGCAAACTTGGAATGCCGGGAAAAAGTTGTGACCTCGCTGTTCGTATAGATGGCAAAGCCTATTTTGTTGATGGCACTTCTATTGATGAACATGGCGATGCCCATGCCAAAACTGGCTTTTGCAATGCGATAAGAAATGCAGAAGTACAGGGAGAATTAAAAGACAACCGGTTTAAAGTAACTTATTTTAAATTGGTAACACCAACAGATAAAAAAGAACCAAAGAATAATTAAAATAATTTATTCATCAGCGTATTAATATACAAGTGCCTTTTTGTATGTAGGTTCTGTTATCTATTCCAATTCCTTCGGCCATCCATACCACTCCTTGCGTTGATTGAATTCTGCCATTAATAGTTCCATCCCAGCCGCGAACATTTGATTTCAAATCAAAAATCAATTGTCCCCACCGGTTATAAACCCTGAAATATTTAAATTCTTTAATACCGACCGGTATTGGTTTCAGATAATCATTTAGTCCGTCATTATTGGGAGTAAATCCGGAGGGCACATAAAATTTTACTTCTTTAAAAACTTTTACAAACTGTGAATCGGTTGTTACGCATCCGGCAATGGTTTTTATTTCTATAGCATAAAGTTTATCTGTATTGCCGGTAAATGAGGGTGAAATACTTGTAGAGCTGCTGAGAAATGTTGGCGGACTCCATTCCCAGCTTACCCCAAAATTTCTTGCCTGCAATGGTTGCGGATAATTGATCACTGCATTTTGTATCGGGTAAGTAATTCCAGCAATTGGCTTTTCAATAATAACTGAGGTGCCATTTGTTCTTATACTGCATCCCAGGTTATTAAATAACATGGCGCTGTAATTACCCGATTGTGTTGCTTTATATTTTGTTTTGGTAGCGCCAATGATGGCAACTCCATCTTTAAACCATTGAATGCTGTCAGTAATGGGTACTGTTAATATT
>JANOJO010000602.1:0-1606 GCA_031418795.1 Bacteroidota bacterium
AAGCGGATTTTACTTAGATGAATTTGAAAAATTAAAAAATGTGCTGGAAGAACTGGAAGCGAAAAAGCAAAAAACAATTTTGATAGGAGTAACCTTTGCTTTGCTTGATTTTGCTGAAAAATTTCTTCCTGGTAAAGATCAGAACCAGTTTCAATCAACAATTATAATGGAAACCGGCGGCATGAAAGGGAGGAGGAAGGAAATGACGAGAGAAGAGGTACACGGCATTTTAAAAAATTCTTTTTGCAAAAATGAAATTCATTCTGAGTATGGAATGACTGAGCTTTTATCGCAGGCATACTCAGCCGGCAATGGAAAATTCAATTGCCCGCCCTGGATGAAAGTATTGATAAGAGATGATGAAGATCCTTTCTTAGTAACGGTGCCACGGTTTGAAACCGTGGCACCGTTAGCTTCATTAACAGGCGCAATCAATATTATTGACCTTGCAAATGTTTACAGTTGTTCTTTTATTGCAACAGATGATGTGGGTAAATTAAATACAGATGGAAGTTTTGAAGTGTTGGGAAGAATGGATGGAAGTGATTTAAGAGGATGCAGTTTGATGGTGGGATAATAATATGTGCCCGGGATTCCCGGACAAAGTATACTCATCCCAATAGCGGTTACCTGTAAAAAGACAAGATAATATTTCAATCTTTCTAACTTTAGTTATGCCAAGAGTAAGAAATTCTTTATCTTTTGAAATTATATAATATATATTTAATTTAGGAACACCATTTTCTCCCAAATCTCCTCTACCACCATGAATTACGATAAAGACGTTTTTATCAGTTATGCTCATTTTGATGACGAATCAGTCACCAAAGGATTGAGTGGCTGGGTTACTGAATTTCATAAATTACTTGAAGTACGACTCAGCAAGTTGCTTGGCGAGTGTACAACAAACTGGCACGATAAAAAGCTTGCCTGCATTGAATTTTTTACTATAAAAATTAAATCTTTAACTAACTAAGCATGTTTTAAATTATTCTTTATGCCGCAAGATTCAAAGTTTAACTTATTTATTTCTTATGCACATGCCAACAAACAGTATTTTGATGTTTTTCTTCAAAAACTTCAGGTTCATTGCGATCGAAATAAATGGAATGTTTGGACAGACAGGAACATCGCAATAGGAACAGATTGGTTTGAAAGTATAAAGAATGCAATACTGCAAAGCGATGCCGCAATGCTGCTGATCAGTGCAGAATTTTTGAGTTCTGAATTTATTCAAGAACATGAGTTTAATAAATTCAATGATCTGAATACAAGTAACCCTGATTTTGTTTTTCTTCCAGTACTCCTGTGTGATTGTGATTTTACCCGTTGGGAAGAATTATCAAAATTACAGATGTTTGTTGCACATGGTGATGATTACGGAATACACGAAAAAAAGGGTCAACTTATTCCATTTTCAGAAATTTGTCAATTTGATCGCAATAGCCAATTAATACTCAACTCCAAAATTGATACTTATATCAAAAACCTTGTCCTAAAAGCAGGAACGCAGTTGAATGTTATCAAATCTAAAAATGAAAGTAATAGTGAAAAATCAGAGCAGGCCAAAGAAATTATTAAATTACAAAACCTAAAAAATATTTTT
>JANOJO010000603.1:0-1921 GCA_031418795.1 Bacteroidota bacterium
TGTTGTTTTCTATAAAGTAGAAGTAAAATCAAAGCAGGAAGGAGTAAGTGATAACAGCGTTAAGACTTCATTAGCATTGGGAGAATATTGCACAACCTATATAAAGCATGGAAATTACAGGCAAAGCTCAGACATGCTGGATACATATTATATTTCAAAAAATCAAAAAGCATATTTAAAGTTTAAAAAGATTGATACTTTATTTTATCTTGATTATGCTTCAGATACAACTACAGCGCTGAAAGTAACAAAACCGGATGAGCAGAAAACTATTGCGGGTCTTGTCTGTAAGGCTATAATAATTCAAACAGGAGCTTCAACCACAAAACATTTTTTTTCGCCGGAGCTTCACATGAATCCGGAGTACGACAAGAATAATAGAATAGGTCACCATGATGTTTATACCAAAGAAACAGAATCTATATGGCTTGCTCTTTTTGAGGAAACTGAATCTTATTCTTTATCTGAAATCTGTACTAAGTTTGAAAGGAAAAATCTTGAGGACAACGTTTTTGATTTACCCAAATTGCCGGAGAAAAAATTTACACCTGAGTCTGTAACCAGAATCCCCGAGTTTTCCCGAAGTGGAGGGTGGAATAAATACCTGGAAACAAATATAGATGCCAAGTTGGGAGCGAAATACTTAAAGATACCTAAAGGGGAGCCTGAGGCAATACAAACTGTACAAGTCAGCTTTATAATTTCTGAAAGGGGCGAGGTAATAAATGTGAAAGTTTTAAATAAGAAGGAAGTGCATCCTAAATTGGCTGAAGAAGCAATAAGAGTAATTGCTGATTCAAGGGGGTGGAAGCCAGCAACCATGTATGGTGAGAAAATAAGTTTCTTTCTTCAACAGCCAATTACTTTCTATGTATCAAAATAAAAATTTTTAGTTCAGCGTAATTTTTAAAAAACAATATGAAAAAGTTTCATGCCCTTATTATTATTGTTGGCAGCATCGCTTCTTGTAAAACACAAGGTGATTCAAACAGAGATTATGACAAGTACGATCCTGATAAAATTTATAAACTGCAATTGAATCCTTCACCAGGTTCTGCTTATCACTATGAAATTTCCAATGAAACAAAAGTAAACATGGAAGTGGGTGGCCAGGAAATAGATAATATTAACCGATCAGTTGTGAATTTAAATTATAAAATAAATAAGGATAGCGCAGGCAATTTATTATTTGCAACGCAGTTTGATAAAATACAGATTTATACAAAGAATAAAGATGCCGAAAAAGAAATTAATGCAGCCAATGCTGCCTTGTCATCTGATCCAATTGAGAAAATGCTGGGAATATTAAAAGAAACAATTTTAGTATCAACCATCAGCCCAAAAGGTGAAACAAAAGCTATATCAGGGTATAACGAAATTGGAGAAAAGATAATTGCCACTTTCCCGGCCACCGATGCAAATACTAAGTTTGCGATAGAAACTGAGTGGGAGAAAGCAATTGGTCAAAGTTTAATAAAGAAAAACCTCGATCAGCTTTTTAAAATTTTTCCTGATTCTGTTGTTCATTTAGGCGACACATGGAAATTAGCATTAAAACAGGAAGGCCAGTTTAACATGATTATAAAAAACATTTTTAAACTGAAAGCCATAAACAATGATATTGCGGTTATAGAATCCCATGGCACTATCATCAATGAAAATCCTTCAGCCAATCAGTTAGGAATTGGGGGCGGCACAGTTTCAGATGTAAAGGGAGAGCAACAAGGCGAGTATGAAATGGAAACAAAAACAGGAATGCTAATCAGCGCTAAAATAAAAGCAAATGTAACAGGCTCTATTCAGGTGATGGGGCAGGTAATACCTTTTACAATAAAGACTTCAGCGAAAGTGAATGGAAGGAAGGTAAAATAGACCATTCTGTAATTGATTAAATCCACTGTCTGAATCTTACTTTTTATTA
>JANOJO010000604.1:0-1521 GCA_031418795.1 Bacteroidota bacterium
CAGTACCAAAGCGGGCGAACGCATAGCCGCCCTGGCGGCTCCCATGTTTAAAAAACTATCGTTGGAACTAGGTGGCAAAAATCCCAATATTATTTTTAATGATTGTAACTGGGAAAAAATGCTGACAGAAACAATTCGTTCATCTTTTGGAAATATGGGACAAATATGTTTATGTGGCAGCAGGATTTTGCTTGAAAGAGATGCTTACGAAGAATTTAAAAAGCATTTTATTCCCATTGTAAAAAAATTAACCGTTGGCGATCCGTTGGATGAAAAAAGTAAACAGGGTGCCATTGTAAGTAAAGTACATTTTGAAAAAATAATGAACTGCATAGCAATTGCCAAAGAAGAAGGTGGTACAATTTTATGTGGTGGCAATGCAGTTAAGTTAACCGGCAGGTGTGCAGATGGTTATTTTATTGAACCCACAATTATTGAAGGACTGGATCAAAACTGCAGAACAAACCAGGAAGAAATTTTTGGGCCGGTTGTTACCATACAACCTTTTGATACCGAAGAAGAAGCAATTGCCCTGGCCAATGCAACAGGTTACGGCCTTGCTGCAACTATCTGGACACAGGACATCAGCAAAGCAAACCGTGTTGCATCAAAAGTAGAAGCCGGTATCATTTGGGTAAACTGCTGGCTGGTAAGGGATTTGCGTACGCCTTTTGGCGGAATGAAGAACAGCGGCGTTGGCAGAGAAGGCGGATGGGAAGCGTTACGGTTTTTTACTGAGGCAAAAAATGTTTGTATACAATTTTAAAATAGAACGCAGATTGTTATGATGATTAGGATTAACGCTGATTAAATCATAAACAATCTTGTAGATCATGATGATCAGCGTTCCAAAATTTATCATGAAAGATAAAATCATACATACTGATTCGGCCGCAAAACCTTTGGGAGCATATCCCCATGCAAGGCGTGTAGGAAATTTATTATTCCTATCCGGCATCGGCAGCAGGGCTGCAAAAGACAATTCAATTCCGGGACTGGAACTTGATGCTGATGGAAATATTATCAAGTATGATATTGAAGCCGAAACCCTGCAGGTTTTTGCCAACGTAAAAGCTGTACTGGAAGCGAGCGGCAGCAGTTGGGATAAGATCGTAGATGTCACCGTTTTCTTAACCAACATGAAAAAAGATTTTCCGGTGTACAATAAAATTTATGGCGAACATTTTACGAATGTGCAGGCATGCAGAACAACAGTTGAAGTAAAAAGTTTGCCAACACCAATTGCAATTGAGTTAAAAGTGATTGCTACAATTGATTAAAAACAACAAGAATGACATTTGAGAATAGTTTAGATTTTGCGAAAAAATTGGATGCTGCTGATCCATTAAAAGATTTTCGTTCTAAATTTTATATCCCCATCATAAACGGAAATGAAAGCATTTACTTTACCGGCAACTCTCTTGGTCTACAACCTAAAACCACACAGGATTATGTGCTGAACGAACTGGAAGATTGGGCCAGCTTTGGTGTAGAAGGACATTTTCATGCCAGGCAACCCTG
>JANOJO010000605.1:0-3037 GCA_031418795.1 Bacteroidota bacterium
TATGGAACAGCGAAGGGATTTGTACCTTATTTATAAAGAATCAATGAACAATATTCTCAAACATGCATTTGCAAAAAATATTTGGATTGAGGTGTTATGGCTAAATAATAAACTTCATTTGAAAATTAAAGATGATGGAAAAGGATTTAGTTCTTCCGTAAATTCACATGGCAATGGTTTAAAAAATATCCGTACCAGGGCCGCCAAATGGAAAGGAAATACAAATATTAATACATCGACGGGTAATGGCACCCTTATTGAAATTGTGTTACCATTGGCAGAGTGAAAGTATAATGGATGCATTGCAATTGAAAGGCACTGCTTCCCCTCCTGTGGAGGGGCGGAAGATCTTGCGAATAGAAGAATTTCGATAGGGGTGGGTTTTGATTTGCGACACCCGGCTCAAATGAGTGATAGTAAATTGACCCAACTTAATATAATTTCGATAAAATGCCTATTCGCATCATCATATTTGAGGACAACGATAAGCTCCGGGAATCGCTTGCTTACCTTTTGAAAAGCCAACCTGAATATGAAATGGCCGGTGATTACAATAATTGTAACGATGCAGCTACGATTGCAAGAGTATATAAACCCGATGTGGTATTAATGGATATTGATATGCCCGGCGAAAGCGGCATCAATGGAGTAAGAATGGTGAAAGAAGCAAGACCGGAAACATCAGTGATTATGTACACTGTTTTTGAAGACGATGAAAAACTATTTCAATGTCTGTGCGCCGGTGCCAACGGGTACCTGCTGAAACAAACTCCCCCGCAAAAATTATTTGATGGCATTCAAGAAGTGTTAGCAGGCGGGGCGCCTATGAGTCCGGTGATTGCCCGAAAAGTGCTGAACAGTTTTCAGCATGGCAAAAGCAATAAATATTTTTTAACTCCAAGAGAAATTGAAGTGTTGCAATTACTCATTAAAGGATATAGCGCTAAAATGATTGCAACAGATTTACAAATAACTTTTGATACTGCCCGGTCTCATCTCAAAAACATTTATCAAAAACTACATGTCAACAGCGGCAAAGAAGCTATTGGCAAAGCACTGGGTGAACATATAGTATAGCCCCCTGTCCCCCGAAGGGGGAACTTAGGCCGCAGATACTTTTTATTTTTAATCCTTCATTAAGCTGAAGCCTTTTGTGATGAACTTGGCATTGCGCTATAATTTGTTTCAAGTTTAATACAAATTCATTTTTGAGGCAAACAGCAAATCTTTGAGTGTCTCACTCAAATGAGTGATTGACATTGCCTGTTTATCTGCTCAACTTTATTAAAGAATTTCTCCATCCTTTGAACGACTACGTTTCAGACCCGATAGCTATCGGGCTAAAAAAAATATAAGCTGCTTAAACACCCAATTAGTAAAAAAATAAAAAATAAGAATATGAAAAAAGTATTCATTGTATTTCTGATAACAGTAACCTGTCAACTATATGTTGTCAATCTATTTGCGCAAAGTGTATCTATCAATACTGATGGTTCCATTGCTCATCCCAGCGCCATACTGGATGTAAAAAGTACTGCAAAAGGAATGCTGATACCGCGTATGACAAGCGCTGAAAGAACCGGCATTTTAGATCCGGCAGTGGGATTGCTTGTATATGATAATGAAACATCCAGTTTCTGGTATTACAAAGTTGCCGGCTGGACTGAGTTAGTAACCGGCGCCGGCTCCGGAACAAATTACTGGAATACAAATGGCACTCATATTTATAATACCAATACAGGTAATGTTGGTATTGGTACAACTACCCCCGTAACAGCAAAGCTGGCCATACAAACTCCACTCAATACAACCGGCTTCACACATATAGGAGGAACAAATGAAGTTATTTTAACCGAAGCGATTGGTGGTGCATCAGCAGCATTAGGCACATCAACCAATCATCCTTTCCGTCTTCTTGCCGGTACATTGGGAAGAGTACAAATTCATCCGACAGGTGATGTAGTTGTTGGCGAAAATAATGATCCCCCATTCGGAAAGTTTACTGTACAAACTCTCAATAATAGAGATGGAATATCACATAGAGGTGAGGGGGGAAATGTTCTGTCAACCAGGATGGGTGGCACTTCAGCAGGCATTGGAACTTTCTCAGCAACTAATATGCGCATTTTTGCTAATGGTCTCAGTCGCATATTCATTGCGGAAGCAACCGGTAATGTTGGTATAGGAACTGACAATCCAACTTATAAACTATCAGTGCTTGGAAATATCAGAAGTACAGAAGTAGTGGTAGAAACCGGCTGGGCCGATTATGTGTTCGATAAAAAATACAGGCTTCGTTCATTGAATGACCTGGAAAAATTCATTCAGCAAAACAAACATCTTCCTAATATCCCTTCGGCAAAAGAAGTTGAAGAAAAAGGCTTGCATTTAGGCGATACACAAAAAAGAATGATGGAGAAGATTGAGGAGCTGACGTTATATATTATTGAGTTAAATAAAAAAATAGAAAAACTTGAGCAGTTAATTCAGGAAAAAAAGTAAGTGGCTATTAAATAATTATTAAAGATTTCAACTGATGAAAAATAAAATATTTTTTATACTGGGGGTATCGGTCCTGATTGTAATGGGAGTACAAGCACAAACTGATAGCCTTTTTTGGAACAGAGATATGATAAAAATTGCTACTGCAACCAGCAATGCAGACTGGATCAATATAAGACAGGACACCACTATAGACCCTTTAACATTTTTTACAAAACAAAAAAAAGCATTGAACCTGGGCGTAAATGATGATATGCGGTTGTATAAAACCGAAACAGATAAAATCGGGTTCACACATCACAGATTCAATCAGTACTACAAAGGATTCAAAATTATAGGCGCTGAATTTATATTGCATGAGAAAGAAGGAAGACTCATATCTGCAAATGGTAAACTCATAATAGGCTTATCAAAAACCACGTTGATTAATATTACAAAAGAACAAGCCTTACAAAATTCTTTACGTTCATTTCCATCAGCTAAATATGCCTGGGAAATACCTGCATTAGAGCAAGAGAAAAAAAAATTATTACAC
>JANOJO010000606.1:0-1788 GCA_031418795.1 Bacteroidota bacterium
ACTTGATACAAGAGATCCGCAAACATTTGCAAAAGGATTTGTTCCCAACTCTATTAATATTGGCATTGATGGACAGTTTGCTCCCTGGGTTGGTTCATTGATTACGGATATAAAACAGGAATTACTTATCGTTTGTGAACCAGGTAGAGAAGAAGAGGTAATAACAAGGTTAAGCCGGGTTGGTTATGATCATACTATCGGGTTTTTACAGGGCGGTTTTGAAGAGTGGAAAAAATCGGACAAAGAAGCAGACCATATTATTTCAATAACCGCAGATGAACTTGCAGATGCTATGAATAAAGAAAAAATAAATGTGCTGGATGTAAGAAAGGTTTCTGAATTTCAAAGTGAACATATCCAGGATGCTGAAAATACTCCGTTGGATTTTATTAATGACAGCATGGCACATGTAGATAAAAACAAAACTTATTATGTACACTGCGCCGGCGGTTATCGCAGCATGATTTTTACATCCATACTCCGTGCAAGAGGTTATGATAAACTGATTGATGTAAATGGCGGCTTCAAAGCGATGAAAGATAGCGGCAAATTCAAAGTCACAAATTATGTTTGCCCCACTACCCTTTTGTAGTTTTTATTTTTTTAATATATACACAGTTCTGTAAAAAATCACTAAGCGAACTCAGTTGGCTGTCTTTTTTGGTAAATTTATAAACCGATCAAAACGAAAATCATGATTGAATGGTTAAAACAACCCTGGCCGTGGTATGTGGCCGGCCCGTTAATCGGGCTGATGGTTCCTGTTTTATTAATAACAGGCAATAAAGCTTTCGGTATCTCCTCATCGCTCAGGCATATTTGTGCAGCCTGTTTCCCTGCTAATATTTCTTTTTTCAAATACGATTGGAAAAAAGAAATCTGGAATCTTTTTTTTGTAGCAGGTATTGTTACCGGTGCATTTATCATTACATATTTTTTTGCCAACCCGGATGCAATTGTTTTAAATACAAAATAGTCTGCTGATTTACAATCGGCAGGTATCAGTAATTTTCATGGGCTTGTTCCCGCAGAATTATTCAACTGGAATTCTTTATTAACTGTAAAAGGTTTTGTATTGATAATAGCCGGCGGGTTTCTCGTTGGGTTTGGCACACGTTACGCTGGCGGCTGTACCAGCGGGCATGCCATTATGGGCCTTTCCAATCTGCAACTGCCCTCTCTCATTGCCACTGTTTCATTTATGGCCGGTGGATTCATTGTTGCTAATCTTATCATTCCAATTCTTTTAAAACTCTGACCCGTATCATGAACAAAAATGAAACTGTTATAGAAAAAAAGCACCATGAGTTTTTAACAACGAACACAGATTTTGAAATGCGTTCGTTAGATACTATGTGTGTAAACGAATCAGAACTCAGGCATCCGTTCTGGCACAATTTAAAATACATGTTCACCGGTATTTTATTCGGAATCATTTTAGTAAAAGCTGAAGTGATTTCCTGGTTTCGTATACAGGAAATGTTTCGATTGCAGAGTTTTCACATGTACGGAGTAATCGGGTCGGCTGTTGCAGTTGGCGCTTTATCTGTTTTTCTTATTAAGAAATTTAATATAAAAACAGTTTATGGTGAGCCTATTGAATTTGTAGATAAGAAATTCAGTAAAGGACAAATCTATGGCGGATTGATATTTGGATTTGGCTGGGCATTAACCGGCGCCTGTCCCGGACCATTATTTGCGCAAATAGGAACCGGCGCTACAGTAATCATAGTAACTTTATTCAGCGCTATTGCAGGCACATGGGTGTATGGATATTTAAGGGAAAAA
>JANOJO010000607.1:0-9225 GCA_031418795.1 Bacteroidota bacterium
CGGGATCCACTTTCAGTATGGTCGGCTTCATTAAAAAAATCAAAAGACCCGGATGTTTATTCCAGTCTGGGTACACATTTCCTCAATTTATCTGGTAAGTTTGGTAAAGCTGTAAGAGATTCTTCTCTTTCAGAAGATCAAGCAAAGCAAATAGCAAATGCTGTTTGGGAAAATGATAACCGGTTACAAAATATGTTGTTAGATTGGTCGCAGGGTAAATGGGGTGGGGCAATAGAAAAAGAATTTCAGGCTCATCTTTCTAATCTTGCATCGGAATATTTTGAAAAAACAATACAGGTAAAAGGAACCCGTGTCCTTCCTCATCTTTATTTTCGAAAGGGAATCATCTTATTAAACAAAGGAGATCTGGCAGGAGCCAGAAAAGAATTTCTTGCAACTCTTGAAGAAACATCACGTTATTCAGTAATTGATGTTCGCAGTGAGGTAAGAGTAGCAACTTACAATAATCTTGGCATGATAGCGAAGAAGGAAAATAATTTTCGTGAAGCATTGACATGGTATAAAAAAGCAGAAGAAGAACAAACAATGGCAGGGAGAATTTGGGTAAATGATATCAGCAGTACCAGGATGAAGTTGGAAGAAACTGTAGCCATGTTATCAGGAGGGCCGGGTGCAGATGGGAAAACCAATGACCCTGAAGTGGCGTATAGTTTAGGTCTGTATTATTATAATGCAGCAGGAAGGCTTGGGGCCACTCCAAAAGGATCATGGCTTCCGGTTGAAGAAGCAAAACAAATTGCAAACGAAGTTTGGAAAAACAATCCACAACTCTCCGGGTTAATATCGGAATTAATTTCAGGCAATCGTGGAGGGCCGGTTGAGATAACTTTTAAAAATTATCTTCTGCAATTAGCATGGCAGGCTTTTGAAAAGGCAGTTCAAATAAAAGGGAATGCTGTGATGTCTCAACTATTTTTTCGCCGCGGAATGATGCTTGGTGAACAGGGAAATTTAGCAGAAGCCAGGAAAGAATTTATGACTGCACTTGATGAGGCATCACGAGATTCTACTGTAAATAACAGGCAGGAAGTAATTGTTATAAGCCACGATGCACTTGGAATTCTTGCTCAAATATCAGGCGACTATATAGAAGCATTGAAATGGTTTAATATGGCGGATGAAGAACAAGTTCGTTTTGGTAAAGTATGGGTGGCAGATATTAAATCGAAGCAGCAGCGGATGCAATCCCTGATTGCAACACAGAATTCAAAATAGGTTTTCAGAAATATTTTTATTCTATGCCCAAAGATTTTGCTAAATCAGCAGGTATTGCAACTCCGTTTTGTTTTGCCTTAAGTGCATCCTGCTTTGCAGCATCCGTATTTTTTAGAGCGTTATATGAAATAGCACGGTTAAGATAAAAAGAGGGATCATTAATTGCATTGATAGCTTTGGTGATTGCAGCTACTGATTCTTCATATTTTCCCATGGCCTGGTAGCAACTGCCAATCAGATTGTAGATATCCATTTCCCCGGGTTCATATTGCAATACTTTTTCCCAATCTTTTATTGCTTCCTCATATCTTTTAAGCTCCATTAATGTAAGTGCCCTGTTGCTGTAAGCTGGTTTATAATCTGGTTTTGCATTAATTGCAAGGGTTGAATATTTCATGGCTGAATCAAATTGACCCAGCATGGCAAACTGTACGCCTATATTATCAAGAGCAGAGTGAAAATCCGGCTTTATAGCAAGCGCTTTTCTATAATTAATCATAGCAAGTTCAGGTTTTTTCAAATCTAAATACACATTACCGAGATTGGAATATAACTCCCAATCTTTAGGATCGGATTTGATAGCTTTATCAAAGTATTCAAGTGCAAGGTCATAATTTTTTTCTTTTCGCAAAAACATTGCCCTGATAGCATAAGCCTTGGTGCTTGGGTGTGTTTTTATTGCATGATCCCAGAGTGTTGCACTACTATGCCAGACCGATGCCTGCATCCATGTTAAAACAGTTAGTACCAGTACGACTGGGAAAATAATACGCCAAGCCATGGAAGAATTGCCTTTTGTAAACCGGTCAATTATCCATCCAATTATATAAAACAAACCAATGTAAGGAATATAGGTATATCGCTGCGCAATTACTGCACTTCCTACCGGAAAGAATTGTAATACCAGGAGTAAGTTGATGAGGTAAAAGAAAATGCCAAAAGCTATAACACGGCTTCTTTTCAAAGAATAATAAAATGCCAGCGCCAATGCAACAAAAAAGAAAGGAGCCAGGTAATATTCAACAGGTAAACTCTGGTTAACAGGCGGGAATGGATAGAATACAGAAAGATTAACAGGTGCGATCATTTGTATAAAATACATCATGATCCCATAAAATCCGTAAAGGATTTTATCAGTAGTCTCAAAATTTATCTTACCGAAAGAGCCGGCTTCCCGTTGTGCAATAAATGTAAGGATGCCAACGATCAGCGCTAAAACAAAAAAAGGTAACTTTTCGGCAAACAACTTTACTGTCGGTTTCCTCTTTCTCAGCAGGTCAATAGAGAACAAAGCCACGGGAAAAATAACAGCAGAAGGTTTGGATAATAAGGAAAGTATAAAGAAAAGAATTGTCAGCAGGTATTCCTTTCGGGAACTTGTATCGGCATATTTTGTATAAGAGATCAACCCGGCAAGAAAAAACAAACTATAAAGAACATCTTTTCTTTCTGATACCCATGCCACTGATTCAACATGCATGGGATGAATACCAAAAAGGATTGCCGTGGTGAACGCTATCACTACATTCCTGTAGCTAAGCAGCATAGCCAGTCTGAAAACAAAATAACAATTTACCAAATGAAATATCAGGTTTAATAAATGATAGGAAAAGGCATTTTCACCGGAGAGTAAATAATTAAACCAAAGGCTGAGCATTGTCAATGGATGCCAATTGCCCTGCATGGGTGTTACAAGTAATGATTTCAGATCAGAATTCTTCAGATTAAGATTTTCATAAACATATTCACCATCGTCCCAGCTTACAAAACCGGCATTGAATACCGGCAGGTAAGCAAGGAAAGTAATTATTAAAATAGCCGGAATTGCCCATTGATATTTTTTTTCATTTTTTTTAGCGCCGGGAACTGAATGAATATGCTTCTCCGATTTTTTTATCTTAGCCATAATCTTTTATTGTAAGGATTAAATTAACGAATAAAAATTATACTGGTTTAAAGAAATTGTTTTCGGTTCATCTTTTGAGTTAATTCTTATTTCGAAGTGCTATCAGGGATTTTTAATAGTTAATTGATGTATTGATAATAAGTTTTTTTGAAAAAGCCCGTAGGGCTGAAATTTTAGTAATCCTATCAGTATTTTAGAATGCTAAGCTCCGCCACGGCGGAGCGACATTTTTATTTCATCATTCATAGAACTCAAACAAGTATTTATCTTCGAAGGCTACATCAAAATCAGTAAGCATTTTTATATACTCCTCCTTAAAGGTTTTAGTACGATGATGTTCTTCCTGGTTCATGATGTATTTAATTACTATATCACGCTGGCTTTTAGAAAAGGAAAACGCACCATAACCTTCCTGCCATTGAAACTTACCCTTTATGAATTGTTGTTCATTTATCCACTTGCTACTGCTTGCTTTTACTGCACTCATAAAATCAGTCCCGCAAACGGCGGGATAACAGGCATTCCAAATAAAATGTGTACATGGTCTTTCCATCCTCCGACAGCTAAAGATTTTGCTCCCTTCTTTGTAATAATACCAGAAATGTATTGGTGTAAATTATCACGCCAGTTTTTAGAAATAAAATTCTCCCTGTATTTTACTGCAAATACAGCATGGATAGTAATTTGCGAATATGTGTTTGGCATATAAAAATGTCGCCCCGATGGGGCTTTGTTGATTGTTTGTATTGTTATGTTACCATAATATCGCCCCGATGGGGCTACAAAATACAGCGATTTCTCTTTTTTCTGGTAACTGATTTTTTTGTTTAGCTACTCAAAATAAGAATTTGCCGTCATTTATTAGACCATGGTTATTGTAACTGAACCATTCTTTCATTGATTTCTTTTTGTAATGCTCTGTAATCTGCAGGCAGGGTAGTGTTCTTAAATTTCCGGGTATTAAAATCAATCATCCTGCTGTAAAATGCTGCGAGCAACTCAGCATCTTTGCGATTGTTCACCCGCTTGTTTATGTATTTCAGGTATTCCAGAATAAATTTTTCATAAGTGCCGGTAAGATTTACTGTTTCAAAAACCCTGAGCAATTCTTCATAATTGTTATCTAGTTTATGATATTCTGCTGCCAAGCCGGCCCACATTGCGTTAGCTGTATTATAGCTGGGTAAAATTCTTAGAGCTTTATCATAATAAGGCTTTATTGAATCCAGAACAGCCTTTCTGCGTGCAGCTTCTGTGCCTGCAGGTAATTTCATATACACATTATTCCAAATATAAACGCCATAAAAATAATTTGATCTGGCGCTGTTTGGTGAGTCCCGGATACCAGCACGGTCAAGTGAAGCGATACTTTTCCAGTCAGGAATCTTTATCAATGTTTTAGCCGATAAGCCAATGGCGCCAAGTATAAAAACTGCGATGCTTAGTTTTTTTATTAAAGAAGAAAAATTTAATTTTTCAACAAGCAACCAGGCAGCCCCAATGCAAAAGCCAAGTGAAGCATGATAAACAAAACGCTCATTCATAAAAGCGCCTATAGAAATAAAAAGATTGCTCACAATGCTTAACGTGATAAGATAAAAAGCAATTGAATAAGCCCAGATGGTTTTCTTTTTCCAACCTTTGAATATGACTGCCAAAAGTGACAGATATAAAACGAGTGACAAAATTGGAGTCCAATCGGACCAATTCATTATTGATATATGATAGGGGTAATAATCATGCGTAAGCGGATGCGGAAAAATATGCAGCTTGAGGTATAACAGTAATGTATGGAAAATGGTTGCTGTTTTTTCGCCAAAACTCATTCCATAAAAAGGGTTATTCATCAGGTTAGTAACCTCTGCTCCGCCAGACAAATTGCCGATTACACTTACCCGGATTATTAAGTAAAGCATGGCTGCTGCCAGTGCAGGCAAAAACAATTTTATTTTGTCACTAAGTTTTGCATTGGTAAAAAAATGAACTGTCAATGGAATAACTGCCAAAAAAGTGATAACACTTTCTTTTGATAAAATGCCGGTGAAAAAACACAGAAAAGAATAAATCAGGAATTTTAATTTTTTATTAGCCAGGTATTTAAATGAAAAATAAAGTGTACCAGCTTCTCCAAGTAACGCAATCAGTTCATCACGGCCTTTGATATTTGCAACTACTTCTACATGCAATGGGTGGGCAATAAAAAGCATAGTGGCAACAAAAGGAATACTAAAAAACCATTTCTCCTGTGACGGATTTTTTTTGGGGAACATCAATAGCAATACACGGAAAAGTAGGATTCCCGTAAGCATATAGAGCATCACATTTATAAAATGACTAACAGCCGTGTTTCCTCCGGTTATGCTTTGCTCCAGTGCAAAGGTTGCAATACTGAGCGGACGGTAACGGCCACCTTCAACCAGTTCATTCTGATCGCCAAAGGCGCCTTTGAAACTCTCATACCTGAAAATATCATCAATACCATTCACGCCCTGTTGCGTGAATTTATTACTGACAATAAGAATAGAATCATCCAGTACATAATCAAAACCTACTGATTGAATATAAAGCCCAAAGGCAAGCAGGCTGATAAGTGAAAGCTGACGCCAGTTTTCCCGGAAAAAATTTTTTCCTGTCGGAGGGTTGATTTTTCTAATTTGACCGGATGGCAATTCGTGATTTTTTTCCTGGGCAGTTTTATTTTTTAACCGGCCTTTATTTTTTTTACCTGACATATTTTCTACAAGGATTAAGCATGAATTATTTGGTAAACCAATTTACAGGTTTCTTAATTAAAATTTTCAAAAACAAATCCTGCTAAGTTTAAATTTGATTTTAGCTAACGAAATCAATACAATTCAATTGCGTACATGATATTTTCCTATTTGCAAATTGGTGGTTTTACGAATAGGTTTAAAGAGAACTACCCGATTTATTAAATTAATGGATCAAACGCTAAAAATTCTCTTGCCTTCGAATTATTTTTATAGTGGTTTAAGAAGAGAATTTAAATCCAACCCCTATGAAACGTGCAGGTATAATACTGATGGTATTGCTTATGTTCCGGATTTTTTCGAATGCACAAACCGGAGCCTCATGTGCAACTGCAATTCCAATTACATTAGATAGCGTATTAAGAACCTATACTATTTCTTCCTCAACAGGTGCCAATCTGATTTGCACATCTTCAGGTACAACATCCATAACATATTTTAAAATTACATCAAACAGCTCGGCTCAAAGTATGCTGCTGGATATTACGGGCTCCGCAGGCCAACCTATTGAAGTTGGATTTTACAATGGAGTTACATGTAATAACGGGGCTTTTGAATCAGCTTCAAGTATTTGTTTATATGATGGTACCGGACTCTGGGCGCCGGCAGAATCTTTCAGTATTTCGCCCAATACTACTTACACTTTAAGAATCAAGACTCAAACCACAGGTACGATTCAGATTTCCGGACAGCATTATACCCCACCAAATAATGACTGTCTTAATGCAACGGAATTAGGCACTATTTTGATCTACGATGAAAATGCCAATCACATGCCAGGGCCAGGTGTCACTCCTGCTCAATTGTGTGCAGCAACTTTGGAAAATACTGCATTTTATTATTATACTGTTGAAACCGATGGTGTTTCAGGTGTCTCATTTGAAAATTTGACCTGCGACAATAATTATGGAAACAATATGGCAAGCCTTGGATTTCATTTTGGGCTTTTTACAGGCGACTGTTCCTCTTTAACAAACATTGGTTGTCATACCGGCCCACCTTTTGATGTTCAGTTTAATATTGGTTCCTTGCCAGCGGGTACAAAAGTTTATATGGCAATGGATGGCATAAGCGGATCCAATTGCTACTATGGTGTCAGGGCAATCAATGCAATAATTCTTTCAGCTACTTTAAAGTATTTTTCTGGCTGGAAAACAAATGAAACAAATAATCTGAAATGGGTAAGCCTGAAAGAAAATGGAAATAAGACTTTTGAGATACAGCGATCTGTAAATGGAATCAATTTTGTTACAATCGGCCAGGTATCCGGTCAGATAAATTCAAAGAATGAAAAAACATATCAGTATAATGACGCTGCGCCGCCAGATTATTGCTTTTACAGGCTAAGAATGGTAAGTACAGCCGGAAAATATTCTTATAGCGATATTATCAAAATAAACAGGGGAAATAATATTAAAACAAGAATTCTTTCAAGCAATATAACTAATCAATTGTCTTTACTGATTAATGGACAGTACAAAGAAAACTTTGCAATAAAGATTATAGATAATAGCGGAAGAAGTGTAAAGACACAAGTTGCAACGATTAACTCGGGTGAAAATCTTATTCATGTTAATACCGGTTCTTTACCGGAAGGGATGTATTATTTAATTCTGTCCGGCGATAATTATAAAAAAACATTCCCATTCCTTAAGTCTTAAAATTTTCCAGAAATAAAAAATCCCGTCCCCACAATGCTGTGGGGGCGGGATTTGATTTGGTTATTCTTACCGGAATTTCTTACTCTATGTTAAGCAATTTTCCAGTTACTTTCTTATCTCCGATTTTGAATACATAAATCAGACTTGTGTTTAAAATTTCAGAAGTTCTGTATTCAATTGTCTGGCTTCTACCTGCTATCATGTAACCGCTGTAAACATTTTTCACTTTTTGTCCAAGCATATTATAAATGTCCAATGAAGCCTGGCCAGAAACCTGGGTTGAGATTACAAAACTCACCTGGTCTGTGAAAGGATTAGGATAAGCAGATACTGCAAGACCCTGAACCTCTGGTATAGCTGATACTGAAGTATGCATTCTTGGTGCAGGGGCGTTTGGATCAATTGCAGGACAAGCTGCCACATTCCAACCTATAAATACCCTGCATTCATCAAAGATGTTGTTGATAGCATCCGCTGCGCCGGCAATAGCAGTAAGTGATACACCATTTTCTGTACCTACTATACCATCGGCATTTGCCAAGGCACTGTCAGCAAGGTTTAATAAACCTTGTACAGTTTTAGGTCCTACAATAGCAGCTACTACAGCAGCATCTATTGTTTTATACTGGTACTGGTTTGTAACACTTACCAGATTATAAGGAGCAAGTGGATTGTAATTGCAAGTGCGTGGTTTTGGAGTTGTAGTACCACAAGGGCCGTTAGGTTCAGCAGTAAATAAATTGCCTCCCTGTAGAACAAAGGCTCCAAGTGTTGAAGGACTGGTTAAACCAATGTTTAATGCAAGAGTGATTGTTTGTGCCAGCAAGGTATTATTGATCCTGCCATTTTTCAGGTATGATGATGGTAAGCTGCAGATGTTATAATTTCCTGCAGACAGCTCTCTACTGCCACCACCTCCAGGCAATACATCAATAATGCAGGCTACGCTAGCTGCTGTATTAGGCATCACAACTGAATTACCCGGTCCGCCTACGGTTAAGCCACCCCAGTTACCTAATGATTGTGCAATAAGCTGGGCTGTTGTAAGACCACCTGTTGTTCCATCACAACCTAATCCGCCCTCATTACCATAAGCACCCTGTGTATAAGTGCAGAACAAAGAAGGACAAGGTGATACTGTCACTATCTGAGTTCGTGTTACCGAATGATTACCGCATGCATCAGTAGCATCCCATGTTTTGGTTCTTGTGTATCCGCCATTGACACCTGCAACTGTAACATCAGAAAGCTGGTTCACTGTTGCTCCGCTGCAATTATCAGATGCAGTTGGTGCGATAAAGGATGGTGTTGCTCCACAATCTATAGTTGCATTGCTTCCAGCCTGACCGATAACCGGTGCAGTATTATCAATTGCTGTAATCACCTGTGTTCTTGTTGCTGAACGATTACCACAAGCATCCGTTGCATCCCATGTACGGGTATAAACTCTGTTGCAGGAAGTACCTGTAGTCGTGTTGGTCAGCAGGTTCACAGTTGCTCCGCTGCAATTATCAGATGCAGTTGGTGCAGTGAATGATGGTGTTGCTGCGCAATCTATAGTAGCATTTCCACCAGCCTGGCTGATAACCGGTGCAGTATTATCAATTGCAGTAATCACTTGTGTTCTTGTTGCTGAACGATTACCACAAGC
>JANOJO010000608.1:0-8334 GCA_031418795.1 Bacteroidota bacterium
ATTTAACCTTGCCATTTGCATTTTACTTTCAGGCATTTCACTTTATCTTCTTGACTCTGCTTCAATAAGTAATCCTAAAAAAAAGCTGGCTTTCTTATGCGCCGGACTTGTTTTGATAATCGGGCTGCTTACGCTCAGTCAATATATCTTCGGGTGGAACCTGGGTATTGATGAATTATTATGGAAAACAAATCCACTTGCAGAGCCTGCTTCCATGCCTGGGCGAATGACCCTGTTTGCCGCCATTATCATCAGCTTAGGTGGTATTATATTGTTGCTGCTAAGAAACAGAAAATATCTTCAGCTTGCACAGGCAGTAATTTTATTGACCATTTTAATGATGGTATTGATTATCGTGTATGATATTTCCGGAATGAACCTTTTTATAAACCCTAACCCTGTTTCACTGCCGTTGGTAATTACTTTTATTATTCTTATTACAGGTGTTTTCTATAGTTTTCCGCTCAGCCATCTGAAGTTTTTTTTTCAAAAAAAAATAGCTGCTTTTTTTACCTTGGTTTCCTTTATTCTTGTGCTCATATTTTTCGGTTATAAAATAAACAGCCTGCGGACGATTGATACACACAAATGGATTGAACATACCAATGAAGTAATATTCCAGTCTCAGCAAATCCTTACGGAGTTGGCTGAAATGCAAAGCGGAATAAGGGGTTTTCTTTTAAATGCCGATGAAAATTATTTACCGCTTTTCAGCAGTTCGGCAGATTCCCTTGGCAGTTTCTACATTCTCCGGCTTAAAACTCTTACGAAAGACAATCCGGCGCAACTAACCCGAATTGATTCACTCGAAAAACTTATTGACTTTTTTATTAAATCAGGAAAAGAAATAATCAGTCTCAACAGAACTACCTCACTTGATGAACAAAAAATAAAAGCGCTGATGGGAGAAGGGAAAAAAACAATAGACCATAGCCGGGAAATTATTTCAGCCATTCAATACGAAGAGAACCTGCAGCTCGCAAACCGTAAAATTGAAAACAGCAGGAACTTTCAAAATTCTTCGCGGTTGACCACTTTTTTACAGATTGCCATTTTTTTATTGTTGATGGCTGCCTTATTCATTATTTATAAAAATACCCGGCTGCGAAATATGGCAGAATCAGAAAAAATGATGAATGCAACACTGGAAAAACGGGTGGAAGAAAAGACTAAAGAATTGATAGTGGCAGAACTACAGTTCCGGAAAATAATGGATAATTCAATGACCGGCTCAGTGATTTTCGGATTTGACTGGAAATACAAATACGTTAACGATACGTTTGTAACACATACCCACTACAGCCGGGAAGAATTATTGGGATATACTTTAATGGAAAAATATCCGGGTATTGAACAGACTGAAATATTCAAAACTATACAGCGCTGCATGAATGAACGTGTAATAACAACCATACAGGATGAATTTACTTTCCCTGATGGCACAAAGCGTTGGTTCGATCTTAGCTATCAGCCGATGGCCGAAGGAGTGGTTGGTTTCACTATTGATATTACCGAACGAAAAAACTCGGAAGATGCCCTTGCTAAAAGCGAAAACTATCTCCGCACTATTATACAAACCGAACCGGAATGTGTAAAACTGCTGGGTATAAATAGTGAACTACAGGATATGAACCCTTCGGGGCTTGCTATGATAGAGGCCGATAACCTGGAGCAGGTAAAAGGAAAATCATTATTAGGTATAATTGATGCCCCCTATCGGGAAGCATTTGCAGCGCTAACAAAAAATGTTTTTAATGACGAATCCGGTAACATGCAATTTGAAATTACCGGGTTGAAAGGGACTCATCGCTGGCTGGATACTCATGCGGTTCCATTAAAAAACACAGAAGGAAAAGTAATTTCCTTGCTCGGTGTAACCCGTGATATTACCGATCGAAAAAAAGCCGAAGAAAATCAAAAGCAATATGCCGACGAACTATATTCTTCCAACACCGAACTCGAACGCTTTGCTTATGTGGCTTCCCATGATTTGCAGGAACCACTGAGAATGGTGAGCAGTTTTTTGAATTTGGTGGAGGAAGAACTGAACGGGCAATTGAACGAAACCACAAGAGAATATATTCACTTTGCAATGGACGGCGCTGCGCGGATGAAAATACTCGTAAAAGACCTGCTGGATTACTCAAGGGTAGGCACCAATAAAGAAGATTTTTCTGAGATTAACCTTAATGAAGTAATGCAGTATGTAACCCATTTGCTGGAAGAAGATATTTATAATAACAAGGCTGTAATAACTTTTGAACCCCTGCCGGTTATTAAAGCCAATAAGACACTCATCAACCAGTTGTTTGTAAACCTGGTTGGCAATGCCTTAAAATATCATGATGACAAAGAACTCAAAATTGAAGTAGGCAGTACAGAAAAATCAGACCATTGGATATTTTATGTAAAGGACAATGGTATCGGCATTGACCCTAAATTTTTTGATAAAATATTTATCATTTTTCAGCGCCTGCACAACAAAAGTGAATATTCAGGAACCGGCATCGGCCTGGCAATCTGTAAAAAAATTGTGGAATCACATCATGGAAAAATATGGGTGGAGTCGGTGGAGGGAAAAGGCAGCAGTTTTTATTTCAGCATTCCAAAAATTAGTAAATGAAAAACGTACTAAAAATTTTACTAGTAGAGGACAATGAAGGCGATATTGTACTTACAATGGAAGCCCTGAGAAAAGCCAGGGGAGGCAATGACATCAGCGTAGTAAGAGATGGGGACGAAGCTCTGAAGTATTTAAGAAAAGAAGGAAAATTTATAAATGCCGAAACGCCTGACCTCATTCTGCTGGATATCAATCTGCCAAAAGTGGACGGCCTGGAAGTGCTGGCAACAATAAAAAATGATGAAATTCTCAGAAGTATTCCTGTGGTAATGCTGACAACTTCTGAAACGGAAAATGATATTATGCAGTCGTATCACAACCATGCCAATTGCTATATCGTAAAGCCGGTGGATTTTAAAAAATTCATGGAGGTGATACAAATTATCAAAGATTTCTGGTTCATAGTTGTAAAATTACCAAAACATCAAACTTATAACCCGGCAGTAAAAGAATTTGACCCAACAGCTTTATTATAATGGCAAAAGAAATAAAACCTTATTGTTTGCTTGTCGTTGAAGACAATCCGGGTGACTATGTAATACTTGAACAATTTTTTAAAAAAAGTCAATTGCCAATTGAAAAAATTTTTCATGCAGAAAAAATGGCGGCAGTGCCTGCTTTTATAAAAGAAAACGATTTCGACATTGTTCTGCTTGACCTTACCTTGCCCGACAGCACGGGTGTTGATTCTGTAAAAACATTGAACCAGTTATTGCCCAAAACACCCATTGTTGTATTCTCAGGCTTATCAACAATTGAAATAGCGATTGAATCCATTTCACTTGGTGTACAGGATTACTTAGTCAAAGGTGAGTTTGATGAGAAATTGTTAGCCAAGTCTGTTCAATACAGCATTGAAAGAAAAAGAGCGACAGAAAAATTGCGGGAAAGCAATGAACGGTATGAGTTCGTAAATAAAGCCACCCACGATACTATCTGGGAATGGGATTTTTTTGTAAAAGAAGGCCGGTGGGGAGAAGGAATTATTAATACATTCGGATATTCAAAAGATAAATTGCAATACGGCAAAAACTGGGTGGATGAATTTGTACATCCCTATGATAAGGAACAAGTAAAAAGAAGGATACAAACCTGTATAGAATCAGGAATGGAAAACTGGGAGGATGAATACCGTTTTCGTTGTAGTGATGGTTCATATAAGCATGTATATGACCGTGGGTTTTTGCTGTTTGATGAGCAAGGTAATCCTTACCGGATGTTTGGGGCGATGACGGATATTACTGAAAAAAAAAGTTTAGAAAAAGAATTGGTAGAGCAGCATTTGAAACAGCAAAGAATATTTACAGAAATTGCCATTCAGGCGCAGGAAAAAGAAAGGAATGAACTGGGAAGAGAACTGCATGATAATATTAACCAGATATTAGCCACTGTAAAAATGTATCTGGGCATGTCCAAATCGGGCCAGAACATAAGCGAAGAATTTGTAGAAAAAAGCTATCACCATGTAAATGAAGCAATGGAAGAGATCAGAAAACTCTCACACTCTCTGGTAACACCAACGCTGGGCGATATCGGCTTGCATGCAGCCCTGCAGGAATTGGTGAAAGATATTAATCTGCATAATGGTTTGCAGGTGCAGATAATTGTTGATGAAAAGTATAATGAAAAAGAAATAGATAAAAACAAAGAACTCATGTTTTACCGTATTGTACAGGAGCAGTTGAACAATATTACTAAATATGCCAAAGCGAAAAAGGCGGCTATTGCTTTAAAAACAGATAAAGAAAACCTGTTTTTATCTGTTACCGACAATGGATTGGGATTTGATACCACCCAAAAAAGCAAAGGCATTGGTTTAAAAAATATCAGCAACAGGGTGCAGTTTTATTACGGCAGCATGAAAATCATTTCAGCACCCGGCCAGGGATGCACACTTGAAATTTATATACCCCGGTAACAACAAAAAATAATCAATATGAAAAAAATAACCATCTGCATTATTGACGATCATAAATTGATAAGGGAAATGTGGGCAAAAATGTTTGCAGGGAAAAGTGAAATTGAAATAACAGGAGATAGCGGAACCCTGGATGAAGCCATTGAAATGATCAAAATTAAAAGACCCGATATTGTATTGTTAGATATAAACCTGGCAGAGGGTTCGGGCCTGGATGCAGTGCCGCTGATACGGAAATTTTCACCCGGCACCAGGATCATTGCCGTTTCCATGCACAATCAGCCGGCATACGCCAAAAAAATGCTGAAGCTGGGCGCCAAAGCTTATGTAACTAAAAACTCTTCGCACCAGGAAATGCTCAAAGCAGTTGATGAAGTGATGCAGGGCAGAGTTTTTGTGTGTGCAGAAATAAAAGATATTTTATCAGATCAGGCGTTTAATGAAAAGCCTGAAGGCCCCGATGCAAAAGGTTTATCCTTTCGTGAAATTGAGGTCATCAAGCACATAAAAAATGGACTTTCATCAAAAGAGATAGCAATTGAGCTGGGCATTACAACCAAAACTATTGAAGTACACAGGTATAATATTTTAAAAAAATTGAAATTAAAAAACACAGCAGCGCTTATTAATTTCATCAATACTACAGATCCATCTTTCTGAAAGCAGGAGCACGGGTTTAATTAATATTAATTCCGAAAAATCATTAATTGAAAATACTTACCGTGCTGTAATTCTGCTCAAAAAATTAAATTACCCTGCCAAATCAACCTACTTTCACATTCACACCATCCTCATGTTGTGCATCCTCAATAAGAGTTAAATTATTATTTTTAATCTCCTGGCAATGGCGGTGAATTGCAAAGTACCCTGTTTCATTTATGAAAAAACAAATCACAATTTTAATTGCCGATGATAATCAATTGATGAGGGAAACATTGCGAATACTTATTTTCAGTATGGAAAATACTCAGCTGGTGGGAGAAGCTGAAAATGGTGAGCAGGCTATTGAATTAGCCGGTCAGTTATTACCCGACATCATCCTGATGGACATAAATATGTCACCCGTAAACGGATTTGAAGCCACCCGTAAAATACTCAAACAGAATCCAGGTATTAAAATCATTGGTTTATCTATGCACAATCAATCCTCTTATACCAAAAACATGATTCAATCTGGCGCCAGAGGCTATATAACTAAAATTGCTTCTCACCATAAAATTATTGAGGCTATTAATAAAGTAGCAGCCGGAGGAAGATATTTTGATAAGGATATAGAAGGGATGGTTTGATTATGTGATTAGTACAATCTGTTCTGCAACTATTTTTTTACACAATCAATTTTTCCAATTTATCCAAAACACTTTGTTCAATCCCTGTTACCAACCCCGGCGGAATTGTATTGCTGCTTTCGGCAGGCTGCGGCAATAATTTTTTTATCATGATTGTGGGGTTTGGTTTATCGACCAACTCTGAAAGTTGCTTTGGATAATTCAACATGAAATTTTACTTTGGCTTTTAATGCGCCGAAAACTTTTATTAATGTGTCAATAGAAACGTTGCCTGCATTTGTTTCAAGCCTTGAAATCTGCGCTTTTTGCACACCAACTAATTTACCCAATTCTTCCTGCGTTAGTTGCCGTTCCTGGCGGCTTTCTTTTATTGCTTTTCCAATTAAGTCCATTTGCAATTCATATTCAAACTTATCTCTTGTGGCAGTTCCCTTTTTGCCAAGCAATTTATCCTGCACGTCATCTAAGGTGTAAGTTTTCATTATTTTTTTGATTTTAATTTTTCCTGAAAATATTTTTTTCTCAGCTCTACAGCTTTTGTTATTTCTTTATCAGGCACTTTGCTTTGTTTTTTTACAAAACCATGAGTAGCTATAACCAAAGTGGTATCTGCACTTGTTTTATCCCAAAATGCAAGCAACCTGTATTGCAAACCCTGATACAAGGTTCTGAATTCCCAAATATCATCTGTTAGCTTTTTAAATAATTCCGGGTTATGTTCTGCCTGCGCCTTTCTGATATTGTAAAGGATTTTTTGATAATGCTCAGGGTTTAATTTTTGTAAAAAATCAAAAGCATCTTTTAAAAAAAAGTATGTCAAATAATTTTTCCATTGATTAAATTGCCGGAACAAAAATAATAAAAGTTTCGTTATAACGAAACCGTATTTTGATTCATAGGTATGCCGTTTTCCAGATTATGCCAACAAAGTTGAAAAATTACCTTCTTAAATAATCATCTGTTTTATCCAGCCAGTCCTGGCGGGGTGGCGACCATGTATCAACTTCTTCCACATCACCAATCATCATCGCCTCATGCGGTAGGTTTGAAGGAATAACTATTACATCACCGGGAAACAAATCCATGGTTTGATCTTTATTTTCTCCAAACCAAAAACGCATTTTCCCTGAAACCACCTGTGTTACCTGTTCATGAATGTGACTGTGCAACGGCACCAGAAATCCATCTTTGAATTTCATCTTTGCTATCATTAGTTTTTCTCCCCAAACAATTTTACGGGCCATAGATGGAGTTACATCTTCTGTTGGAATAGTTTCCCAGTTCAGTTTATTTATCATATTTATCAGAATTTAGTTTTATTTCAATTCTAAAGTAGAGAAAAATAAAATATTCAGATATTATTTTTATTGCAGATTTATTGAAGATCATGCAGATACTGAGGTGTTTTCCCAGCAGTAACATCATTTAATATTGCCCGGGCTGCTGCATTGAAGTGATTACAAAGTGTTGAAAGATGAGCATCATCTTCATAAGTGACAAGTTTTGCATTTGGTATCTGAAACACCATTTTCCTAACTAATTCAAGAGGCATGTTTTTGTCTTTCTCACCATGAAAGTAATTAATCGGGAAAGTGATTTCCGGTAAATTGAAATAGAACTTTTTCAAATACAGCCATATATCCCAGGCAACTCCTTTTTTATTTATAAGTTTTTATTAAGATTAGCCTGAGTCCCTGCTTCTGTAAATTTCAGAAACCGATCTCATCAATTTTATAAAATAGTTCATGAATCATGAACCAGGGCGCCGTAAGTATCTATTTTTTCATCCAGGTTTCCACAATATATTTTCCGATTTTTTTTCCCATTTGTAGTCCTGTTTCATTATCTGTTTTAAAATGAATACCTGCATAGAATCTTGAATCGGCACAATCCTGTGCAAACTTTTGAAACTCCTTTGCATCGGCTGGAAAAAAATATTCCATCACCGCACTTGTAGCTCCGGCACCCAGTGCATGACCAGAAGGATAACCAGGAAAAGGAGGTGTCGAAATCAGTGGACTAAAAGTACTGTCGTATTGAGATGGCCTTATTCCCCAATAAGTATATTTAGCATCAAAGATTGCGATGGCTGCATCATGATAAGCTGTGTGCAATATGGCATATATACGGGCAGCAACTGGTGCATTATCCATTATTCTGTATTCAAACATTTTCTCAGCCGCTACATTTGACCAGTAGTCAAACCCTCCGTTATTTGCCCAGTAAAAAGCAAGGGAACGGGACTTGAATGTTTGCTTGAATTCTTTTAAATCTTTCATCTCTGATTCAAAATCAGGTGGGGCTGCTGGCCTGAACTGATCAGGTGAACGTAAAACAATAGGTGTAAATGTAGCCAGTGTTATGCCCATCGGGTAAGGGCCGGTCCATTTTTTTGGATCTTTATTCATATTTCCATCCCACTGTTTTGCAGAACCATCCATCATTGCTTTTTCTATAATTTGTTTAGCTACCTGTTCGCCTAATTTCCAACCTGCTTCCACATC
>JANOJO010000609.1:0-1750 GCA_031418795.1 Bacteroidota bacterium
ACCAATACCTGGACGGGTACTTACCGTTATTCCAGAAAACCATAAGGATTATTTTACTCTCCGGCCTTTCCATTCAAAACTTCCGAAGCGACCCAGCCAGCCGGCAATAACTGTATAAAGAATATGTACGGGTTGAAACAATAAAAACCATTTTAATAATCCGGCTTTATTAAAAAAATATGCAACAGGATAAATAAAAAAAAGTTCAATGATTGTTTTTGCAAATACAATAACAGCAAAACCCAACCATAAATAATGGAACCAAAAACCTGAAACTAGTAAAGCAAGCAAGACAAGATTGAAAAAGTAAACAAGTACTAAAACGCTGAAAATTTTTAAATCGTTATAATGCGTGGCTTTGCTGGCCCATCTTATACGCTGGCTGAAAAACTCTTTCCAGGTTTTTGCTGCAGCAGTTGTAACTATTGCATCTTTTGATAACAGGTAAGATATTTTATTGGGGAACCGGCTGGCAATTTTTTGCATCAGCAGCATATCATCACCAGAAGCAATATTATCAATACTGCTAAAGCCATTTACTTCATAAAATATTTTTCTTTCATAAGCCAGGTTAGCGCCATTGCACATATTGTGAATTTTTTTTTGTACAGAGGCAGTCGTGATACCCTGCAATACAAGAAAATCCAAAGATTGAAAAAGTTGTAAAAAAAAAGTTTTGTAATCAAGTACAACAGGTGCAGCAATAAAAACAGCGTTGGTTTCTTTTTTAAAAGAAGCAATTGTTTTCAGCCAGTGTATGGGCACTGTACAATCAGCATCGGTTGTTACAATAAGCTCGCCGGTTGCAGCAGCAATTCCGGTTTCAATGGCTTTCTTTTTATAAGAATTAATATTGTCAAATTCAATACGTACCAGTTTTACAAATGAAAAATTATTTGCGATGTCTGCTGTACCATCAGTTGAATGATCGTCCACCACAATTACTTCAAAAAGATGAGCGGGGTAAGATTGTGCCCGGATAGAGTTCAAAAGTCTGCCGATATTTTCCTCCTCATTTCTTGCGGGAATAATCACAGAAATTTTTATACCGGCAAATTCTTCTTTGGGTAAAAAAACAGGAGTTTCATACCAGCCGGCACGGTAGTATAAAATGAGAATGCTGTAAGTAAGAAACAGCCCTGATGTTATATAAAGGAGAATCATTTCAGCAGCAACAAATCTAACCAAAGAAGGGAAGGGAGCAAGATGTGAACTAAAAACAAAAGCCTGATCAGTTTAGAAAATATGAGAAAATTTATTTGCTCTGTTGAAGGATATGATTAATTTTGAATAGTTGTATAAACAACTATATGCCAAACAACCAATTTAAAAAAGGGGAACTCTACAGTTTTATCACGGGTAAAGCATCCACTGCCATTGCCCGCAGGCTACAGAAAAAACTGAATGACTCCGGACTGAAACTTACCATTGAACAGTGGAGTGTTCTTTATCATTTATGGAAAGAAGATGGCAGAAGCCAGCAGGATTTATGCAATGCCACTTTTCGGGATAAGCCAAGTATTACCCGGCTTGTTGATAATCTTGAAAAATTAAATTTGGTAAAAAGAGTGGCTGCGGAAAATGACAGAAGAATAAATAAAATTTTTTTGACAAAGCAGGCAATGAAACTACAGGAGCAAACGATGGCACTTGCAGAAGAAACGCTGAATGAAGCATTGGTAACCGTACCAGCAGATAAAATAGATGTGTGTAAAGAAGTGCTGCAGATTGTGTATGATAATTTGAAATA
>JANOJO010000610.1:0-3120 GCA_031418795.1 Bacteroidota bacterium
ACAGGAGTAGGGTATATTTAAGATGTAAGCTGCAAGTGTAACTGGACACAACCTAATAATTTATACAAATGGGACTTGGTAGACGGAAGTTCTTAGAATATATGAGCATTGCTCTTGCCGGACTTAGTATTGACCCTTTGAAGTCAATAGCAGTCAATAGCGACAACTATGTAAACAAAAAGTTTGGCTTCCTTTTGACAAAACCTAAATCTTGGGACTTTGTATCTATAAAAGACTTTGGAAAATTAAAGAATGACCAATTATTATCTGACGATTTTGAACCAAATAAGGATGATGTTTGGCAAGAGTTAGGTGACCCCGTATTAGTAATTGCTAAATATGGGCTTGATAAATCAGAATATAGTGACAAGTTTTCTCCAGCAATTACAGTCTTCATAAATCATAAGAACGACATCATTGATTTATATGAGGATGAATATATCCAAGGTGATTTAGAGAAAATTGTAGGGATGGTTGCATACGGCTCAAGCAGAATTTTTAAAGACTATACAACAATTAGAAATATCAGCCCATACAATTTATCTGGTTGTAATGGTTATGACTCAGAATGGACTTGGACTTTTGAATCAATAGAACATAAAAAAAATTGGCACTGTAAGACATGGAGTATTATGGTTGAAAAAGGAGATTACATTTATTCGTTTAATATGATTGACTCAGCACAGGCAGGTGAAATTGAAGATCAAAATTTTAAGAACTTCGTTGAGACAATTAAAATAGTTTGACAAAACACCAGCAACTTACATGGGGTCAGCGGGGACAATGAATAAATCTTCATCTTTTGTATTCTTTCCAGACGAGTCTCCTCCCCATCTTAATGAAGGCAATTTGTCTCGTCCTGAAAAGAAATTTCAGTAAAAAAGTAAACTTGTAGCTTGTTCCATTTTAAGTTAACTTTGCCCCTTGCAGCAAGTCAGAGAATTAATATTTTATAAATTCTATTTTGAAGATTTTTTTGACCAACAGACTGAAAAAGTAAAAGAGAAAATTGATTATGTGCTTTTCTTAGTGACACATGCCGACCGTGTCCCAGAAAAATTTTTAAAGCACATGGAAGGACAGAAAGGACTTTACGAAATCAGAGCGGAAGTTGGCAACAATATCTTCCGTATATTTTGCTGCTTTGATAAAGGAAAGGTAGTAGTGTTATTCAATGGCTTTCAGAAAAAGACACAGAAAACACCAAAAGCAGAAATTGATATGGCAGTTAAGTTAATGAACGAATATTTTGGCAATAAATAAATAATTATGACACCCAAGAAAAAGAATATTACCACTTTTAATGAGCACTTGACCAAGCATTATGGGAAACGTGGAAGTGAAAAGCGAACCGGGTTTGAAATAAAAGCAAAAGCATTTCTGATTGGAGAAGTGATTAAAGAAGAGCGGCGCATTGCTAAAATGACGCAAGAGCAATTAGCTGATAAAATTGGAGCAAAGAAGAGTTTTATTTCAAGGATTGAAAACGGCCAAAGCGACATACAACTTTCCACACTCTACCGGCTTCTTGAATTTGGTTTAGGAAAAAAAGTGGAGTTGACAGTTCGTTAATAAACAGAAAGGCGGCATACAACAGCGAGTTTTTGCGGCAGTGGAGCTGGACGCAAAGCGTCCGTCATCTTTTGTACTACTATCAGCAGTTGTCCCAGCCGACATTTCATTGCTCAGCTTTTGTACTTAAGTTCATCATCAGTATTTCTATTGGGCTTTCGTCGCCGGGGGCGACTTTTATAAAATACCCCACCGACCGCAAAGTGCTAACGTTGAAAAAATAAAAAGTACCTTATTGCCAAGGAACTTTTGTGCAAGAGATCCCGATTGAATCGGGATACATCATTGCAGACAACAGATAAATTCAAAACTTAAAGAATATCTTTTTATTAATTAAAAACCCCATCGTTTCTGATGAGGTTTGTGCCCGAGACTGGAATCGAACCAGCACATCCTTGCGAACGGCAGATTTTGAGTCTGCTGCGTCTACCAATTCCGCCACCCGGGCGGGGGTGCAAATGTAAAGTGTAATCACTAAAGATTAAAATTAATGTGGAAGCAGATTCATGTCTTTGCGAACTAAACGTATCGACACCCACCAGGCCCTCTTTTATTTTGTTATGTACACGACTAAGATGTAAGCCTGATGCGAAGGTTTACTTAAAATTAATTTTTATCCATTCTTCCAGCCCCTGCATGCCGGGAAATTCTTTTCGAACCTCTTCAATATCCTTTACAAACAAGGCATCATTATTATTTATCCAGCGGAACATTTTTGCAAGTCCCTTACCCATGGCTAACCGTACAATCAACATGGGAAGCTGTTGAAATTTTATTTGCTTTCCCATTACTTTTGAAAATAATGCCGCCAGTTGTTCGCCATCCATCTGCTCAGCAGCCAGTGTAATTGTGTTGCCCTGGTATTTTTCAAAATTAGAAAAAATAGTTGCCGCCACTTTACCAACATCTTCTGAACCGATAAACTGTTGCACTTTATTTTTTTGAGTAGGCAATACCAGTTTACCTTTTATGATCCTGCTTTTTACCTGAGGTATTAATAAATTTTCGTACAGTGAACTGGGACGGAGTATCGTAAAACCAATTCCTGATGCTTTTATATGATTCTCAATTTTGAACTTACTGTCCCAGTGCGGTATGCCGGTATTCAAATCGCAGCCAATAACAGAGGAATATACAAAATGTTTTACATTTTTTTCTTTTGAAAGATTAACGAGGTTGAAACCCTGCTTAATTTCTTTTTCAACACCGTCTTTGAAACTAAGATTACAAAAAACTCCATCCACATCATGTAAATGCTGATGGTAAGTTGCAGGATCATCCAGATTGCCTTTTATTATTTCCAGGTGTTCGTGAGTAATAAGTTTTGCATTGGCCGGGTTTCTTACCGTGCTTTTACATGAAAACCCCTGCTTAGTAAATTTCTTACCACTGCCCCACCCTGGTTACCTGTGGCGCCTGTCACAAATATTTTATTTATCCTTTGCATCCGGTAAAAATTATATTTCTAACCGTTCTAATACCATCAATACTTCCATCATTTTATTCCAGGCTACCTGCCATTCTTCTTTTGCCGAATGTAGTTTTTGA
>JANOJO010000611.1:0-3178 GCA_031418795.1 Bacteroidota bacterium
GGAGAGTTTGAGTAAGTATCAACGCAAATTCAAATACATTTTAATAGATGAGTACCAGGATACCAACCCGGCGCAATATGAAATAATAAAACTGCTTGGCGCTATGCACGAAAATGTTTGTGTGGTGGGAGATGATGCGCAAAGTATTTACAGTTTCCGCGGCGCTACGATTCAGAATATTTTACAGTTTCAAAAAGATTATGACAATGTAAAACTGGTAAAGCTGGAACAGAACTACCGCAGCACACAAAGTATATTGAAAGCGGCAAATGAAGTAATAAAAAATAACAAGAGCCAGATTCCAAAAGATCTTTGGACAGAAAATGCAGAAGGCGAAAAAATAAAGCTGGTAAGAACGATGACGGATAATGAAGAAGGAAAATTTACTGCCGATACAATACAGGAACAAAAACTGCGTAATCATTACTACAATAAAGATTTTGCAATACTCTACCGTACCAATGCACAAAGCCGTTCTTTTGAAGAAAGCCTTCGCCGCATGAATATTCCATATATTATTTATGGCGGCATCAGTTTTTACCAGCGAAAAGAAATAAAAGATTACCTCGCTTATTTAAGAATCATTGCAAACCCTCAAGATGAAGAAGCGCTGAAGCGAATTATAAATTATCCGGCAAGAGGCATAGGTAAAACATCGGTTGATAAAGCCATACTCGCTGCCAATACAAATAATATTTCTTTTTGGGAAGTTTTGCAACGTGCAAAAGAGTTTGGTTACAAAGCAGGCACATTAGAAAGCATTGAGAATTTTGTACAGATGATAAAAAGTTTTGCCAGCATGCTTCAAAAACAAAATGCTTATGACCTTGCAGTGCATGTGGGCAAGCAAACAAATTTTGTAAAAGAACTGTTTAATGATAAAAGTGTGGAAGGCTTGTCAAGGTATGAGAACATACAGGAATTATTAAACTCCATTAAAGAATGGATTGAAAGCCCCGACAATGAAGATGGTGAGTTGGTTGACAAAAGTCTCGGTAGTTATTTACAACAAATAACATTGCTCACCGATGCTGATGCAAAAGACCCGAATGCTGATTGTGTAAAACTGATGACGATACATGCGGCGAAAGGTTTGGAATTTCCCGTTGTGTTTGCAGCAGGCCTGGAAGAAATGCTTTTCCCCAACGCTTTATCCATAAATACAAGAGAAGAATTAGAAGAAGAGCGAAGATTATTTTATGTGGCAATCACAAGAGCCAAACATAAACTCTGGATTACTTATGCCAATACCCGTTATCGTTTTGGAAGTTTGATACAAAATGAGCCGAGCCGTTTTATTGATGAATTGCCTGATGAATTTATTGATAAAAGTTATGCGGGTGGTGCAAAAAATTCCGGTTCATCTTATGGTAATGGAACTGCTTTTGAAAGAATGAGAGGATGGGGAAAAGAGTCGGGAGTCGGGAATCGGGAGTCGGGAAATTTTTATAAAGCAAAATCATCTGATAAAAAAGAAAGACCCTCTTACTTGACGCCAACGGCAAGACCACAAACGAAAGAGCATACACCGTCTCCGGATTTTGTGGCAAGTGATACAAGTAATTTGCAGGCAGGGCAAAAAGTGGAGCATCAGAAATTTGGGTTCGGTGAAGTATTGAAGATGGAAGGTGCTGCACATAACCCGATAGCTACAGTAAAGTTTGAGCATAATGGTGAAAAAAAGATAATGCTTAATTATGCGAAGCTGAGGATAATAGAGTAAGTATGTTTAAATCATGTATGCCATCATCACTTCATCCAGAAATTTATTCTCAGTTTCCAGGTAAGTAAATTTTTTCAACATTCCTTCTTTTTCAAAACCTGCTTTTTCATAAAGCCGTATTGCCTTTTCATTAATTGAAGCAACACTTAGCTCTATACGCAAAAATTTATTCTGCTTTGCAAAATCAATAATGTCTTTCATCATTTTACTTCCTTCACCCCTACCACTAAAAGTTGGGTGAATTGCCACGCTACCTAAATAAACTATGTGGGCATTCCTGTATTGTTGCGGCACTAACTTACACATCCCTGTTACCCTGTTATTTTCATACACATACAATACTTCCTTCTTCAACAGGTCATCAAAAATGGGGAGGAATGAATTTTTATCCATTTGTTCATAGAGCAAAAAAGAATTTGTTTGCGGGTGCATGTACAATTCATATATGAAATCAAAATCTTCCCCGGTTGCTTTGCGAATCATAATGTAAAAATATTTTTTTTTGTAAAATTAGTTTCAAATAATAAAAGGCAGAATAGCTTTTCTTTTTGTTGGATATGGCCCGTGGAATAAGATTGGCTACTGTCCAGATAAAAAAAGTAAGTGTAGGAAGGTTCCAACAAAGAATAGCAAAGCCAAGCCATTCTATTAATTCGCCAAACAAATTCGGATAACTGATTTTTTCAAATATCCACCCACGGGGAATTTTATAATCTCTTTCACCAGGCTTGCGCAAATGAATCAGCATGTCATCTGCTTTCCAGTTAATATATAGACCTGTAAAAAATAAAATGATGCCAGTAATGAAACGAATATCCGTAAACCAATCGTTGGCATAATTTGCATAATGAGAAAAGTAATAACTAAGGGAAAATCCATTCATAATATTAAAAATAACTGCCAATGCAATCCATGCTTATAAAATAGTATGATAGTTTGTATAAGAAAGTGAAATGTGTAACATCCGCAGGCTGGTTTTCTGTAGCTCTTATGCTGAACAGATAATATTTAAAATTATACCCTAACTTCATTCTGCACTTTTAAGTTTTTTTATATGAATAACCGGCGCAGCTTTTTACAAAACTCTGCAGCATTACTTGCTGGAGGCACTTTGCTTTCTTCTTTTTCTCAAAAACCATTCAGCATTTTTAGAAATACCATTTTACCGGGTGAGCAATTGAATATTGCAGCCATTGGAGTAAACGGAATGGGATGGAGCAACCTTGTAACAGCATTAAAAATTCCTGGGATTAATTTAGTTGCAGTTTGCGATGTTGACAAAAATGTACTTGATAAAAGAATGGGTGAGCTTGCTAAATTGAATGTAGATGCGGCAAAAGTAAAAACGTACAGTGATTACAGAAAACTGCTGGAGCAAAAAGATATTGATATCGTCATCATCGGCACGCCGGACCACTGGCATACTTTGCAAATGATACATGCCTGCGAAGCCGG
>JANOJO010000612.1:0-2251 GCA_031418795.1 Bacteroidota bacterium
TTTTTGTTTTTCCCAAGTTGATAGTAAATTTTTGACAGAAGTTTATATCCATCTATCATATATGGTTTGGCATTTTGCTGACGGGCTAATTCAAATCCTTCGTTTGCATAAACAAATGCCTTTTTAAAATTATTTTTTGCTGCGTAAGCCTGGCCTGCATCCAGTAGTGCCCTCATTAACCCGGCCTGTACATTATATTTGATTCTGAAACTATCAATTGATTCGTTTAATATTTTTAGAGCATTATCGTAATCTTTAATTGCCAGATAGGTTTCTCCCAACCACATTTTTCCATATATATTTCTGGGTAATTTTTTGGTAAAATCTTTTAACAGGTAAAAAGCTGAATCAAACTGTCCGATTTTTGTAAATAATTCACCTAATTCCGCCTGCATAATCCAACTGGAATTATTTTCAATTCCAAACTTCCGGCTTTGACGCAAATAGGCAAGCGCCTGGTCATAATCACCAGCTACTTCATATAAATTGGCCATATTAATTAATGATTGTTGCACCAGATAATCTCTGTACCCCTTAGATTTTTTACGAAAAGTTTCTTTCAGATTTAACTTCAAACTTTGCTGACAATAATCTATTCCTCTTTCGTAATCTCCTTTTTCCGAACAATCCATACAAATCCAGGTAGTCATTTCTTCCACTCCTTCTTCATCACCTGCTCTTTTAAAATAAAAAATTGATTTCTCCCATTCCTTGATTACTTCATTGGTTACAAAATCATCTGAGGCCCCTAATCTTTGTTTTAATGAACCAAGGTCGCCATAAGCATAAGCTAAAGTTACATCATCATGAATCTCTTCGCCGATCTGAATTGCCTCACGAATATATTTTTCCCATTCTTTTGCATTGGCCTGCCTGTTACCAGTCCGGCGAGCAAGTCCATTTAAACTTTTATGATACATTGCCAGGTTAATCACTGATTTTGCAATTCCTTTCTTGAAATTTAATCTCACAGCTTCTTCATTTGCTTTAATTGCATAAGGGAAAGCTGAATCCGGTTTCATTTTAAGGGGCCTTGCTGATAGAAACCATGCCCAGGCCAAATCATTCAGGCAATTGATGCGGGCTGTATCAGTTAAATCTTTTAACTGCTTTTTTAAATTCTCAATTTTAGTACTGTCAATTTTCCATTGATCAATCTGGGCATTAGAACTGAAGACTACCGATAATAACACAGGTACTATAAAATATTTTCTCATAATAAAACCCTCATGCCGGTTTAAGTTTAGAATTGGTGGAAAGAAGTTACGAAAAGAACGGCAATCGGATAACCGAAAGTAAAATGAGGATGGGCCGACCCAAAGCAGGAATGGGTTGAAGGAGCGATTTTATTGGTGAAAGCCTGTAATAAATGGGTAAGCCTTACTTTAAATCATTTCACCCTGTACACCGGGTACCTCAAATAATTAGGTTCATACCACGGAGAATTTTCATAAACAAAATTCAACTGTGCCCTTCCGTTTTTTGCAAATGCAGTATCAGTTGCTCTTCTTTGATCGAGTTTGTTTTTAAGATCAGTATTTGTTTTTAAATAATCAGCCGCAATGTCTTCAAATGCATAACCGGAGTAACCTTCTTTTTGCCCAAGTATTCCATCAAAAAAATTCCAGGCAAAATAAGAATCATCAGCGGTGGGTTCCAGTGTTTCAATTAAGAAACGGTTTGCCACCTGGTTCATGGGAATATAATAGTCGCCTTTCTTGAATTTTATTTGCTGAACAGCTACACTGGTTTTTACTTCACTGTTTATATGATGCATTTCATATTGTCTTGCTGCGGTTTTGTAATCATCAATCCGGTATACTTCTACTTCAATGATTGTATCTTTTTTCAGTTGTGTCATCTGTACTTTGTTTAATTTTAAAAGTTCAATCACTGTCCACCAGCCTTGTGGTATGATATAGGCTTTTGGTTTTTGAATAAAAGTGACGGGTTTGTAAAAATTATAAAAAGGAATTTCTTTTTCATAAGGTTTAGTTCTGTCGTAATATAATCTTGGTAAACCTGAAACATCACTTGGCTTCCTTGTAGCTTCATAACCCTTATAAATTCTTTTATCAGATTTGGAACGATCCAGTGACCAGCTGATCGGAAATTCAGTTTGTGTTTTTACAGATTGTTTTGTTTGATCTCTTAGTTGTTTGATGGCAGCACTGTTCTTATTAGTAAAATCAATAAAGCTTTTCATCAGTTCATAAGTTGCAATTACTCTTTGGTTGTATGGTTTCAGCAT
>JANOJO010000613.1:0-9860 GCA_031418795.1 Bacteroidota bacterium
TTATAATTTCATACTGAGCTGTGTTGGTATCCTGGTACTCATCAATCAAAATATATTTAAACTTGCGCTGGTACTTGCTTAACGACTCAGGAAAATTTTTGAGCAGCAAATACATTTTAAATAACAGGTCATCAAAATCCATGGCGCCGTTTTTAAAACAGCGCTTTACGTAGGCATCGTAAATTTGCCCGATTGCGGGGCGGTTTGACCGGTTGTCTTCCTGTTGCAATGCCCAGTCGTTCATATATTCAGCAGCGCCGATCAAAGAATTTTTTGCAGAAGAGATGCGGTTGTAAACCACATTGGGTTTGTAATGCTTATCATCCAGCGCCAGTTCGTTGATAACTGTTTTAACAACCGATTTGGCATCATCGGTATCGTAAATGGTAAAATTAGAAGGATAACCCAGCTTGGGTGCTTCAGCCCTCAATATTCTTGCAAACACGCTGTGAAAAGTTCCGATGTATAAATTCCTGGCTTCGGTATTGCCCAAAGTTCTTTCCACTCTTTCCTTCATTTCGGCAGCTGCCTTATTGGTAAATGTGAGTGCCAGTATATTAAAGCTGTCGATTTTATGTGCTGCCATTAAATGCGTAATACGTGTGGTTAGCACTTTTGTTTTGCCGCTGCCTGCCCCGGCAATGATCATGATGGGCCCGTTTACATGCATTACTGCCTCCCGCTGCGGTTCGTTCAGTTCGTCTAAATACTTCATGGGGTGAAGGTACGAAGCAATAAAGGCATGATGAAAGTTGTTTGTAAATAAAATATTGGTGAACTTTGCAGAAGTGAATACTAAAGAACAAATATTACTGGCGGTTAAAAATCAGATAAAAGAAGTGCTGCCCGAGGCACATATTTTTTTATTTGGCAGCAGGGCTAATAACAGTGCTACAGAAGAAAGCGACTGGGATATTCTTGTTCTTTCGCCACGCCAGCCAATCACCCCAAAAATTAAACGGCAAATTCATGACCGTGTATTTCCTTTAAGTGTTTCTATAGGCTCTTTTATAAATGTTTTATTGGTTACAGAAAAGGACTGGCAGCTAAACCCATCTTACTATGCCATAAAAAAAACAATAGCTTTTAATAACAGCCCTTTATGAGTGATAGCAGGGAACAGGCCGTAAAATTAAAAATAATAAAAGCAAATGCACTGCTTAATGAAGCTGATGTGCTGATGCAGAATAAGTTTTATGCCACGGTCATCAACCGGCTTTATTATGGCTGTTTCCATGCCACCAAAGCATTACTGCTTACTAAAGACCTTACCCCTAAAACCCATAGCGGTGTTATAAATTTACTGCACCTGCATTTTGTACAGCCTGGTTTATTTGATATGCAACAGGCATCTTTTTACAGCCGCCTTCTACAGGAAAGAATGGAAGAAGATTACAGCGATTTTATTATTGAAGATGCCGAAACTACCCAAGGGTTTATTGGCCCGGCAAAACTGTATGTAAAATATATTGTGGGGTTAATAGAAAAAATTCAGCAACAGGATTAATAACTACAGATGCATTTACCGGTTTGGGCTTTGTTTAAATACTTCATGGGGCGAAGGTACGAATTGAGGGGTTGGGGTGGAGAGGTGGGGGGAAATAAATATAGGAGAGGATTGAGTATTTTCTTGACATTTCAATAAACTCATTAGTTTTTAGGAATTAAGTTTATAAAGTAATGCTGAAGGGCTATGTTTTTTTTATTTTTTCTCAAATTATTCGAAAAGTACTGAGTAATATCTGTAGATGCAGATTTTAAGAAGAGCTTTTCGTCAACAGTTTTCCAATCAATAGACTCATCAATATTATTTTCAGCCAAATCAGTGATCCAATTATTTATTTTTTCAACCCAGTGTCCGTTTGATTTGCTTTGTACATAACCAAACATACCGCAAAAGTCTAAATGTCCTGCATGATAACTCCTTTTAAAACGTTCAATTCCACCTTTTGTACCGGATACATATTCCTTATACTTTGCAGAATCAGAAAGTCGCTTTGCTTCAAATTCAAAAATGGTTAATGGTGGTGATTCCTTATTTAGAATAACAACACCAATATCTGTTTCTTTGTTTGAATCTTTTTGGGGAGGGTTCTTTCCGAAATTATAAGGAGCAAAACCTTCTTGTTCTTCAATCAACCAGACATTAAAGTAATTGACTAAACAATCACTGATTGCGTTTTCGCCATCAGCTATTTTGGCAGCAAAATAATATTGTGGAAAGCCGGTAATAGTTTTATCAATAAAATTCAACAAAACTTTTGCTGAATGATTTTTGCCGGTACTTAAGTCAGCATTTTCATAATTGTTATATGTTTCTTTTGAATCTTTAAGCATTTAAAAACCGGCTTTTACATAATCCGCAAAAGTTTCATCTGCATCTCGAAGTGCAATTGACTGCAACCAATACCGGAGATTTTTTGGTTTGGCAATAATAATAGTATCCTTACTATATATCTTTAATATCCGCTGAATGTGGTAAGTCTTCTCTCTTTTTCCTTTAAGAGGAATAATGTTTTGTATATATTTTTCTAAACTTTTAACAAACTCATATTCTTCATAAATGGTGAGCTTTGTATATTCAAAGTGCAGGGCAAAATACTTTTCAGTTTCTATAATTTTAAATAAGCTGAAAGATTCGCTATTAGTTTTGTAAACGCTGTTTAATGTTTGGCAAAATACTTTTGCAAAAGTATTAAGGTTGGGCTTAGTAACCGGATTAGCAAGGGTAATTTCTGATTTCGATGACAGTAAATATTTGAGACCCTCTTCTATTAAAATTTTTTCAGCCTTCGATATTTTTATATCAGAAATTTTTTCTGGATAAGGGAGGTTTAGAATATCAGTATCAGAAATAGAGGTAGCTTTATAAACTTTGGCTCTACTACTGGTAGCTAAAATATGAAACTGCAGAACATCGCTATTTAAATATATATATTCTGCAAGTGCCTTTAATTCAGCAGCAGCAGACTCTGGAGCATGTATTGAATAAATGTCGCTGACAAAAGTTAAATAAGTGTCATCGTATTCTGCAATAATTCTGTTTTTGCCAATGATTTTTCTAAATAACAAATGGGGTGGTGAGTATAATTCTTTTATACGACGTCTTCCAAATTTTTTTATATTATCAAGTGTGTAAATCTTATTTCTGTCTATACCTTCCTCGGTCAATGCCTCTGTAGGTAAAAACTTTTTTCCGGTAATAAATTTGGCCTCTCTTAATTCTTCTTTTTCGCCCTTAATTTTAAAACCATCGCCCTTTTTCCAGCCACTTTTTTCCTTTATTTTTAAAAATTCTTTTATTGTTCGCATTTTTGAGATAGAGTCAAGTAGACCTACAATCCGTCCTCCACCCAATGCATTAGCTTTCCATAAATAAGGATTGTTTCTAATCTCATTCTTGTTTACCCAGTGAAAATCGTAATGGTCAAAATCTAAAAAAAGTTTCTTTTCATTGGCAAAAGAATTTTTAGCGATGATATGTGCTACAGGTTTTTCGTCTGGCTTTGAATTTTGAATAAATACAGCTGCCGTTGGAACGCTTTTATTTACCCACAAGCTATCGGCCAGGTTTGTAAAATCAAGTATTTGCAGAAGATTATATTTTGTAAAGAAAATGGTTTTAAAATCAATATTCTTTTGATAAAAAAGTGGCCCTGAGGGTTGTATCAAACATAGCAATGCTTTGGGATTTAAGAGTTTCATAGACTCTACTAAAAACATCAATGCTGGGTTTTGGTAAGGTATTTGAATGTCGCTTTTATAACCATATTTTTTATAAAGCTTCTTTTCATAATCCCCATTATTTATTTTTTCAGGGGGATTAAACGGCGGATTTCCGATTACTAAATCAAAATCGCTCGGCGATTGGTTTGTAATAAAATGAAAGAAATCCTCTTCTTTCACATTTTCTTTAGCCAGATCAGGAAACTTTAGTTTCTCCCATATTGTTTTTGGGTCAAGTTCGTCCAATAATGCCAATGCTAAACTAAACATTGATAACCTTATTGCATCTGTTTGTATATCTCTTCCAAAAATATTTTTAGTAAGTAGTTGTTTTAAAACAGTAAGATTTGGCTTTTCTAAATTACCTGTCTCTTTCCATTTTTCAATTCGCCACCATTGAATAATTCTTTTATAACACTTTACTAAAAAAATCCCAGAGCCACAGCTAACATCAATAATTTTAAAATCTACCTTAGGATTTTTTAATGGCATACTTTCATCAACTAAAGTACTTGCAACTACATCTGGTGTGTAAACTACATCTTTGCCTTCTGCCAATAATGCTTCATAAACCGAACTGATAAGTTCAACAGGTAAATGCGAAAAAGAGTATAATCTCCAAAGTACCAATTGTTCTCCTTTGCTATTACCATCTAAGTATTCTGCCAGTTTTTTAACTGCGGCTTTTTTTATTGACTGCCTTTCAATTTTTTCATCAGTCTTATCCCATTCAAATATTTTTCCATTAAAATCTTCTGATAATTTATCCAACAGATCAAGTAACTGCCCGGAGCGTATTACATCACAAAAATTATCACAACTAAAATTGTTTTTAAAATATTTTTTGGCAAAATAGCCACTTTCCTTTTCCTCATCTCTTTCTTCAAGATATTTAATCAGCAGGCATTGCACAAGTAACTTAAGTGCAACATGAGCATCCATTCCTGAATCATTCTGAAAGTGAGCATATACTTTCTTCAAGCCATCAATTAAATCCCAATGTGCCGAAGTTGAAAATTGAAATTGTTTTTTATATTTTTCATCTTCCCAGAATAATCCATCGTCAAAGTTTTTTGCAGAAAATTTATTTAGAGCATCTCCGGCAAGTATAATGTTCTCAAAAGCATCAGCTTTCCCTTTTTCATCAGCTTTTTGCCTGGAATCAAAAATCCTGACCTCGGTTTTGTCAATAATAATAAACAATGGAACATAGCAGCCGCTCCACATTTTTTTGTGTATATCATCTTTACCTTTTTCGGTAATAAAATCGTTGGTATTGTCGAAGATATAAATTTGAGGTACACTTTCCCGCCCATCATTAAAAAAGCGAAAATAAACAGCATCGGCATTGAATTTTTTATCAGCTATTTCTAAAGCAAAAATTTCCTGTGCAGAAAGGGGATCAATATTTTCTTTGTATTCTGATATTAAAATAACACCACCCTCATCTTTATTTGTTTTAAAAGAAAAGTCAATTGCTTTAATATTTTTTTCAAAGGCAGTTAAAGGCATGTGGAAAGAAAACGCTTTTATTAGTTAAAGACAAAGATAGCCGCAATCAAAAAACTATTAAATATTTTTCTTCTTCACTACCCAGTTTTTCAAAATCATCTTCCAGCAATTCCTGCTTGCGGGTTTGTACGGCAAAATAAGTTTGACCTAAAGCCACAACTTCTTTCGAAGGGTCGGCATTTTGTATAATTAAATAACAGGCATACCGGGTAAGATGTAAATCGCCAATATCCCTTGCGGCACCAGAACCGATAGATACCATTTTTTCCACCCGGGAAAAATGGTCTTGCGCAGACTGGCCGCTGTTTTCGCAAGCTTCCCCTGCTTTGGTAATAACATTTAAAAACTTATCCCAACTAATGTAGTTGAGGGCTGTATGAAGTTCTCTTGCACTCCAGTATTCCTGGCCAATTTCATTAGTCTTTTTAATTTGCTCAAAAATTGCAGGTTGCTTATTCATCGCTCTTATATTTAGGCGTACTAATTTTATTAGGTCAAAATTACTAAAAAATTTGGATGTTTATTAGATATTTTGCCGATAAACCATTCGTGTAAAATCCAGCCAATCTTTCCAATAGCACTCTATCTTTAGTATTACAAAGTAAGCCATTGCAACACATCGAATTCTTTCATATCGATCATTTTGAAAATGATTACCACCGGGCAAAGCCTGCCAAAGAGCTGGAGGGCTTTATTGATTTTTTTTGGGAGACAAAATTTGACGAATTGCTGCAGCAAAACCCGGATGGTTTTTCGGATGCGCTGTTTCCCAATATTGGATACACTTACCTCATCAATTTGGGCACGCCGTTCATCATGCAGATAGGAGAGAAAAAATTCAACATGAAAACCGATGGCTTTTTGCCCCGCAATAAATCCATTGAATGTTATCACCGCCAGGGCAATAAATTATTCGGCATCAAGTTTAAAATATCGCCCATCATTTTTAAAACCAAAGTAAATTTTGGGGAGTACCGGGAATATATTTACCCCCTGAGCTACCTGATGGAACAGGCCGTAATTGACCAGGCAAAAAAAGCTTCATCATTTGATGAAAGGACACAAATACTGAACAGCTATTTTCAAACAATCATTGAAAACTATTCGGGTTCCTGGGATGCGATGCGGTTTGTTTCTGAAATTTTAGAACATAGCAGCAGTACAAATGATTTTACAACCACAGTAGAAGATATTGCAACAAAATATAATATTTCTGCAAGAACACTGCACCGGTATTTTGAAACCACTACCAGCCTCAGCAGCAAAAAAGCATTGCAAATTTTACGGATAAGAAAAGCAGTAGAACAACTGGTTAACTCGCCTGCCGGATTTAATTTTGAACAATATGGTTATTATGATTACAGCCATTTTTGCAAACACCTGAAACAGTTTTTGCGAAAAGATACGATAGCTAATTTGCAACCGCATTTACAGTTGCTGCAAAAGATTGAAAAAAAATAATTCAAGAATTATTTCAATAGTATTTATATGCTACTAAAAGGGTAAATGGTAATTTAACCATGTCTGAATTTTACGTGTTTCACTTATAACACAAATAATTGAACTTTGCCGAGGGGATAATAACCTAGTAATTAAACAGGCAGATTCCAATTATAGAAACCTTACTATAAAAAAATGGTTTACTCTGCTACAACAGGGTGTTCTCTTTTAACGAATCTTTATGTTTTAGTTGAATCCATATCCAAACCAATAAAACCCACCCCTATGAATTACCAAACCACTATGTCTGATGAGAAGCTCATTCAGTTTTATCTCAATGGCGAACCCAATGCCATGGCAACGCTTATCGAATTGTACAAAGACAGGGTTTACCGGTCAATTTATAATATGGTGCAGGAAAAACATGTAGCCGAAGAAATTTTCCGGGATGTGTTTATCAGGATCATAAATAACATGATAGCAGGTAACATTGCCGAAGAAGGTAATTTTTTGCAATGGGCAAACCGCATTGCACAGAACCTGTGCATTGAATATGCCCGTAAAAACAAACTGGGAGTAATATTAAATACTGCTGAAGACGAAGCGGTTAATTTTACTGTACCTGTTACATTACCTAATACCAGTTATTACGAAAGCCATAGTAAAATCAAGAGCATGATTGATATGCTGCCCGATAATCAACGGGAAGTAATGGTATTAAATCATTATGGGGGATTGAGTTTTAAAGAAATTGCAGAAGTTATGAAATGCAGTGTGAATAGCGCTTTAGACAGTATGAAGTTTGGACTGAACAACCTGCGTAAACTAATGACAGAAAAAGAAATTGTTTTAAATTGAAAAAAAGAGGCAGTAATAAATAGAAATATAACTACACTTATTATCATACGATAACTACAAAAAACCAATATGTTATTTATGATATTTGTATATCCAAATTATCCAAAATGAAAAACCTTAAAATGAAAAACCTGGTTACCCTAACTGATGAGCAGTTAATTCAATTGTTTACTGATGGCGAGTCTCATGCCATGGAAATACTCGTAAACCGCCACAAAGACCGCATATTTACATCCATTTATTTATTGGTAAAAGATAAATACCTGGCAGAAGATATATTTCAGGATCTGTTTATAAAAATTATAGAAACCCTCGGGGCCGGTAAATACAAAGAAGAAAACAAGTTTGCACAATGGGCAATGCGTATTGCTCACAATCTGTGTGTTGATCATTTCAGAAAGGTAAAAAGTAAACCGGTTATCAGAACTGGTGATGGTGCCGATATTTTTGATGTGTTGAATTTTGCAGAGCCAAGCGCCGAAGATAAAATAATGAAATTGCAAAGCAGTGAAAGAATTATGCAACTGGTTTGTAAGCTTCCGGAAGATCAGCGGGAAATAATTATTCTGCGTCATTTTGCCGATCTGAAATTCAGGGAAATTTCTTTAATACTTGGCTGCAGCGTAAATACAGCCCTGGGCCGCATGCGATATGCACTGTTAAACCTGCGTAAACTGATTGAGGAAAAACAAATTGCCTTGTAATTTATTACGCTTACAGCTTACAACCTGATAAACCCCTAAAAATGAAAAGCCTTCCTTAGGAGGGCTTTCATTTTTACCTGGCTTTATAAAATAACAACCAAAATTTATTGCTTTTAATTTCAAAACATAATGGGTATATTTAATATCATTAAAAATACCATTATGCCCTTTTTTGATTTTCACTGTCACCCCGGTTTAAAGCCACAGTTTTCTGATCCGGCAACAAAAGTTACCCCCTGGGATTATATTGATGCCAAACTTTCAATATCACGTGATTTTAAATTACGGATCAATAAACTGTTTAATGAAGTGCTTAACTCGCAATCAAATCTTACACAGTTAATAGAATCCGATGTAAAATTGATCGGATTGATACTACATGCGCCTGAACAAAAAACAGGACAGGTACTTGGCGAAAAAGGATTTGTAAATAAAGGGAAAATAAATCTTATTAACAGCAAACAATTGGCTTACATTGCCAGCGGTGTGCATAGTTATGAATTAATATCTGAAGAACTGAATTGGTTAAAAACAGCAACGCCGCCATCGCCCGGTAAAAAATTAAAAATATTAAACAAAGCATCAGATTTTGATGAAACAGAAGCAGGTACTGTGTTTGGGGCTATTATCGTAGAGGGGCTTCATTGTTTTTTTGATAATCCAAATGAAACGGATGCCAAAGAAATTTATCTGAAAAACTTTCATGAGTTTACCAATGCCAATACAGTTGTTGCCATCAATCTTTGCCATATGCAGCAAAACAAGTTTTGCAATCATGCACATGGTATACAGTTTTTCAACCCGCCTTATTTTTATCCAACCAGCATAGGAATTACAGAATGGGGTATGGAAATGATCGGGCTGATGATAAACAAAAAAATACTGGTTGATATTAAACACATGAGTTTAAAAGCCCGTTGGGAATTATATACTTACTATAATCCAAATGGAGATAATCAATTTAAACAGCCTTTAATTTGCACCCATGCAGGCACAACCGGCCTCTCAATCGGTGACCGTGTAAAATACTTATTAAAAAGCCCTGTTGATAAAGGTCTTGTTTATGAGGTATCTTATCTGAAGCCCCAAAGTAAGCACTTCGAAAAAACTTATCACAACTGCAGCAGCATTAATTTGTATAATGAGGATATTGAAAACATATTATTATCGGGAGGCATTATCGGCCTTTCATTTGATCAGCGTATCCTTGGATTTGCAGATGAAAGTGTTTTACCCAATGTAACAGTACCGCACGATCTGGAATATATCAGTCACCAGGAAGCCGGATTCTTTTTTGGCCCCAACCCTGCTGCATTACCGGTTTGGCCCGATGATACAGATGTGTGGGCGGCCGAAGATTTTGAAGACCTTGACCCATCGCTTTATATTGAAACGCACCGCAGATTTTTGGTGAATAATATTATTCATATTTTATGGGTTGCCAATAAAAACAACGCTATTAATATACAGGATGCTGTAAAACAAATATGTATCGGTACCGATTTCGACGGGTTAATAAATGCCATTGAATGCTGTACAAAAATTACCGGTACGGCAAATGCAATAGATGCAGACGAGCTACTGGATAATATCTTTTATAATAATGGAAAAAATTTTTTG
>JANOJO010000614.1:0-5489 GCA_031418795.1 Bacteroidota bacterium
TAAATCAAGTTCATTTAATTTATCAACAAAACTAATCATGCGCTGCAAATCGTTTTTAATTTCATTTTTTTCTGCAGCATTAAATTCCAGCTTTGAAAGATTAGCCAGTTTATCCACCAATGCATCGTTTACTTCCATTGAACAAATATAATGGTTAGTTTAAATTGAAGGGTTGATAGTTTATGACAGGGAGAAATATTGGATAAGAGGTGATATGTAAAACAATAAACGAAAAACTATCCAAAGGGATTCCTCCGGAATAAACCATAAACTCTCATTATCTTCGCCGCCGCATATGGAAAAAAAGAAAGAAACCTTGACTGCCGGCAGGCAAGTAGTAATGAGTGGCATTCGCCCCACCGGTTTTCTTCACCTGGGCAATTATTTTGGCGCCGTAAAAAACTATGTGCGGATGCAGGAGGAGTATGAATGTTTTTTTATGGTGGCAGATCTTCACTCACTCACTACACATCCCGATACAAAAGAACTGAAAGAAAATGTACACCGGGTACTTGCAGAAAATATTGCCTGCGGTCTTGACCCCGATAAAGTTGCACTTTATTGCCAGAGCCATATTTATGAAACCAGTGAGCTTTACCTCTACTTAAATATGATGGCTTATAAAGGTGAACTGGAAAAAACTACAACCTTTAAAGATAAAGCAAGATTGCAACCCGATAATATTAATGCCGGCTTACTCACTTACCCTGTTTTGCAAACTGCAGATATTATTCTTCACCGTGCATCCTTAGTGCCGGTAGGAAAAGATCAGGAACAGCATTTGGAAATGGCAAGAAATTTTGTCAACCGCTTTAATCACCGCTACGGAGAAATATTTCCTGAGCCGCGGGCATTTAATTATGGCAGCGAACTGGTAAAAGTACCAAGCCTTGATGGTGCCGGTAAAATGAGTAAAAGTGAAAATCAAAATGCCACGCTAAATCTTGCTGATGATGATGAGGCCATCAGGAAAAAAGTAATGAAGGCAAAAACAGACAGTGGGCCAGCAGAAAATAATTCTGCCAAACCGGATTATATTGAAAATATTTTCCTGCTGATGAAATTGGTGAGCAGCGAAAATACCTTGCTAAAGTTTGAAGAAGATTACAATAGTTGCAGCATACGGTATGGCGATATGAAAAAGCAGTTGGCAGAGGATATGGTAAAATTCATTTCGCCAATAAGAGAAAAAGTGAACAGCATACTGGCCGATACAAAGTACCTGAAGCAGGTAATGGAGCAGGGTGCGGAAAAAGCAAGGAAAAGTGCAAAAGCAACCATGGAAATTGTAAGGCAGGCAATAGGATTAAAATATTTTTAAAAAAATTTCAACTCACAAATCCCAAATTCCAAAAAGAAGAATTACTTTGAACGTTCTGGAATTTGGAATTTCTATTTTGGAATTTAATTTATTATGGCAAAATCAAAAACAAAACCAAAGCATATAGCAATTGCCGGAAACATCGGCGCTGGTAAAACTACATTGACAGAACTGTTGAGCAAACATTATAAATGGATACCTCAGTTTGAAGATGTGGATCATAATCCTTACCTGTACGATTTTTATGAAGACATGCCCCGCTGGAGTTTTAACCTGCAGATATATTTTCTCAACAGCCGCTTATCGCAGTTGGTAGAAATACAAAAAGGAACAGAAACTGTTATCCAGGACAGAACAATTTATGAAGATGCAAATATTTTTGCGCCCAATCTTCACGAAATGGGCCTGATGAGCAAACGGGATTTTAGCAACTACTATGATTTTTTCAATACTCTGAAGCAGATGGTGAAACCACCGGACCTGCTTATTTATTTAAAAGCATCAGTGCCCACCTTAGTAGGCCAGATACAGAAAAGAGGAAGGGAGTATGAGGAAAACATACGACTGGATTATTTAAAGAAGCTAAACGAATACTACAATAAATGGATTGAAAGCTACAAAGAAGGCCCGCTGCTGGTAATTGATATTGATAAAAATAAATTTCCCGAAAACGAAGAACACCTGGGAGAAATAATCAGAAAGATTGATGCGCAGATTTATGGTTTGTTTTAAAATTTGCTTATGAAATTGCTGTTTAGTTCCTTTTTCTTAATTTATTTTTCACCTTCACTTTTTTCTCAAACAGAAGTCCCCGTAAAAGAAATTACTGTTTCAACAACTCCTGCAGATACTAATGAAGTAAATACATTTTTAAAAGTAGAAGTAGAAGCCGGCTATCCAGGCGGAGATGAAGGATGGAAGAAATTTTTAATTAGAGGATTGATTAAAGTTTCTAATGAGGCAGCAAAAAACAAAGAACCGGCAGGCAAATACAATTTAATAGTGGCTTTTATTGTAGAAAAGGACGGCACAATTTCAATAAACAGTGTAACCAGTAATCCGGTCAATAAATATCTTGAAACAAAATGTGCCTACTTTATATTGCAATGCAAAACCTGGAAACCCGCCACACTAAACGATAAGCCGGTAAAGGCTTATAGAAAGCAACCGATTACAATTGTAATAGAATAATGATCCCTTTCAATTATTTCCTGAATATTTTTTATGGAATCTTTTAAATAAAGAGTCTTTGTTTTACAAACTATTTGTATGCGGAGAAAATCAGTAGTCTTTTCAGTTTTAAGTTTTCTCTTTTTTTATTTCTCACTCAATACTTCAGCCCAGGATGACAACAAAGTTTTTACAAAAGTGGAAATAGAAGCCGGCGCCAATCCCCGTGCTTTAGCAGAGCATATTAAAAAGAAAACTCAATTGACTGATTCCATTTCAAAAACAATACCCGCAGGAACATATAAAGTTTCTGTTGAGTTTATAATAGATGTTCACGGAAATATTGGCCAGGTAAAAGCAAAGAATGATCCGGGTTATGGTTTTGCTGAAAGAGCCGAAAATATTTTGCGCAGTTACAAAGGTGAATGGAAACCAGCAAGTCAGTGTGGAAGACTGGTTAAAAGTTATAAAACGCAGCCGGTGGTTTTTATAATTGCTGATTAGTGATAGTATAGGATGACCATTTTTTTGATTCAGTGAGGATGGAATTAATCTTTTTCAACCATTCTTCCTGGTTTGTTTTGTTGCGGCTAAAGTCAGTTTCATCATCATAATCATCCTGAAATTTTTCTTTCTCATCCACAATTTTTTTATATATAGCATCCAGGTCTTTTTGAAATGTACTCTTGTTAAACTGGTATTCTGAAATTGCTTTAAAAAGGTTTCTGGCAAAAATTTCGGCAATATCAAAATGTCCCTGTTCATGTTTCAGTATCCAGTCATTTTTTACAAGCACCCAGGAACTGTTCTTTTCAAAACGACATTCAATGGTGTAAGAAACTTTTCCATTTGCAACATTGTAAGAAAAGCCAAGATGTGTGGCAGTAAGCGCAGCCACATCCCCGTTTTTTTGTGGCGCTGCCTTAAAATCATCCCAAACCAATTTCTTTCCTTCACTCCAATTAATGGTTTCCCCATCTTTTTGTGAAAAAAGAAAAAGGGGAAATTGAATAAATAAAAGGAAGATGATTTTTTTCATGGTTACATATCCAAACGGCAAGTTGCAGAAAAAATTTTAAACGGAAATCTTAAAAAATACAAAAACATAATTTTCTTATCGCAGAAAACGGAAAAATTAAACCCCCGGATGAAACTATCAGGGGGTTAAAGCAAGCAACAATTAATTATCAACTTATATCTTTGGCGCAGCCGCCAATATTTCTTCAGAAACAGCCGCTGCGTATTTTTCAAAATTCCTGATAAATAAACTGCCGAGGTATTTTGCTTTCTGGTCGTAAGCAATTTTATCTGCCCATGTATTTCCTGGGTTTAAAATTTCTGATGGCACATCCGGACAGGTTTTGGGTATAGCCATACCAAATACAGGATGCAATTCATAATCCACTTTATCTAATTCATTATTCAATGCAGCAGTTATCATGGCTCTTGTAAAAGATAACTTCATTCGGTGACCAACTCCACAGGGGCCACCCGTCCAGCCGGTATTTATCAACCATACATTTACTTTATGCTCCTGCATTTTATCGCCAAGCATCTGTGCATACTTACCCGGATGCAGTGGCAAAAAAGGTGCACCAAAGCATGCACTGAAAGTTGGTTTGGGTTCAGTTACTCCGGCTTCTGTACCCGCTACTTTAGCAGTATAGCCGCTGATGAATTGGTACATGGCCTGACCAGGTGTAAGTTTTGAAATGGGAGGCAACACACCAAACGCATCACATGTAAGAAAGAAAATATTTTTTGGCAAACCACCAATGGATGGTTCCAATGCATTACTGATAAAATGTATAGGATAAGAAACCCTTGTGTTTTCTGTTACTGACGCATCTTCAAAATTTATCTTATTTGTATTTGGAAAAAAAACCGTGTTCTCCACCAATGCACCAGGCTTTATGGCATGAAATATCTCAGGTTCTTTTTCTTCAGTAAGATTTATTGTTTTTGCATAACAGCCACCTTCAAAGTTGAAAATATTATCACCCGTCCAGGCATGTTCATCATCACCAATTAATTTTCTGTTTGGGTCAGCGCTAAGTGTTGTTTTTCCAGTACCACTAAGGCCAAAGAAAATTGCAGTATCGCCATCATCACCCATATTGGCACTGCAGTGCATGCTCAGTACATTTTTTTCTTGTGGTAAAATATAATTGAGAATAGTGAAAATACCTTTCTTCATTTCACCTGTATAGCCAGAGCCGGCTACAATAATCATTTTATGTTTGAAAGAAACGATAGAAGCATTATGCTGACGGGTACCACATTCTTTTGGATCAAGCGAAAGTCCCGGGCAAGCTAATATTTGCCAATCAGGATTAAAATTTTTTCCGAAGGAGTCCGCGGCTAATTCAGTTTCTGTTGGCCTCAGAAACATATTGTATGCAAACAAATTGCTCCAGGGTTTTTCATTTATTACACGAATGTTAAGCCGGTAACGGGGGTCTGCACATGCGTAGCAATCCCGAATCCATACTTCAGTTAAATTTTCCAGATAATCCAACGCTTTTTTACAGATGATATGAAAATATTTTTCATCAATCGGAATATTAAAATCATTCCAATGAACTGTGCCGGCAGTTATTTCATCTTTTACTGTAAACTTATCCTTGGGGCTGCGGCCGGTAAACTCTCCGGTTTGAATGACCAACGCACCTGAATCAGAAAGAACTCCTTCGCCAATTCGAAGCGTATCCTGCACTAATTCTTCAGGGCTTAGTTGGTAATGAATGTTTTCAGTTAATTTTAATCCTGACTTTAATATACTTTCCATAGGAATTGCGAGTGTTGTCACAGACATATAAGCGGCATTTGTGTATTGCCCGCAAAGGTAAGGGCAAACACATTTCAACACAAACAAGTGTTAGGGCTTGATTTGAATTTTGTTCTTTGGTTTTACTTATGAAAGACTAAAAGTGCTTGATTAATACTACTATTGTAAAAGGAAATAACATTTTTTCCAGATTCATATTTTTGTCATTTT
>JANOJO010000615.1:0-4719 GCA_031418795.1 Bacteroidota bacterium
CAACCTGCTTTACGGTAAAATTTTTCTGCTCTTGTATCCGGGCTGGTGCCTAACCAAACATTTTCTTTTCCCTGGAGGAAATACCAATCCATCATCAGGCAATGTAATTTTTTCCCAATTCCTTTTCCTTCATGATCAGGAAGTATGAATAAAGCCCAGATATTATTATCCTGCATATCGGCGATGGCAAAACCAACTACTGCATTATCAATTTCGCAAACCCAGCCTTTTCCCCGGTGATTAATATAATCCTCCACATCTTTATCACTTACCGATGCAGGATTAGAAAGCATATTTTCTTTTACAGAATTTCGTACTAATTGAATTTGCGGAATATCTTCTTTGAGGGCAAAACGGAAATTCATGTAAAAGGGATATTAAAAATTAACCAACTGCTTAATCTTTCTGGTAACAAGCGCCATGCTCAGAAATTTAATATTCAGGTATTCGTAATCTCTGATGAGCAGCAAAAGAATGCAAGGCTCTTTCAACGCAATGGCATTATTAAAATACTCAAGTGCCTTTTCTCTTGCACCTGAATGTGCACACTCCACCCCCATCCATAATTGTGACATGTATTCATTTCTTATTTTAAAATCATTATAATATTTATCAGCATGTTTCTGAAGTATAGAAATATCGCCATCCTTATAAAATTTAATCAACCCTGCATTGCCCGAATTGTTTGCGGCTTCGATTGCTTCCTCTTTGTCATTAAATGACCAATACAATCGTGAAAGTTCAGCATATCTCTTTCGCTGCAGTTCATGATCATTGGCGGCTTTGTCCACTAATTTTTTCATAAGCTTAACTGCTTCGCCTTTATTGTTACTGTTTGCCAATGCCCTTATTTTATTTTTTACCAGATAATCCCACATCGGATTTATGTCTTCGCCCTGGTTATAAATTTTCACAGCTTCATCATGCTCACCTTTTGACTCTAATAAAATAGCAAGCCATAAATAAACATTCGATTGATTTTCATTGAGGTCAATGGATCTTCTGTAAGTTATTTCTGCTGCGTGCCAGTCAAAATTCTGATAATACCAATAGCCGAGTGAAGCCTGCGTTTCACCAGAAAATGGATCAAGGTTTATAGCAATGTCAATATTCTTTTTTGCCAGCCACAGCATTTGCACCGGATCTTCATATCCGCGAAAAGATGAAAGCAAAAAAGTATCTGCTAATCCTGAATAAGCAAGAGCAAATGTTTTGTCTTTATTCACAGCATGTTGAAAAAGATCTCTTGCCACAAGTATGTCAGACTTATTTCTTTTTTCAACCAATAATTTTCCCCGCAGGTAAAAATCATAAGCCTGCAGATTTATGGTTGGAATATAATCCAGCTGCTGTGTTTCTTTTTTTGAAAGTGTGGTATTGAGTACTGATGCTATGGCCAATGCCACTTCACGTTGTATAGAAAAAATATCATCCAATGGCCTGTCATACGACTCAGCCCACAGATGTTCATCGGTAGCTGCATTTATTAACTGGGCTGTGATGCGAACATGTTTACCTGACCGCTGCACACTGCCTTCAATTATCAGCCCCACTCCTAAATCTTTACCAATTTCTTTTACAGGCTTTGGTGAGTTTTTGTATTGCGATACAGATGTTCTGGAAATTACTTTGTATGCTTTTATTTTTGAAAGTTGGGTAATAATATCATCTGTAAGTCCATCGCTGAAATACTCCTGCTCCGGATCGCTGCTCAGGTTGGTAAAAGGCAAAACTGCAATACCGCTTGGCGCTGCGTTATTTAATATTTCATCACCGTCAGTTACCTTCAGATTATAAGCAATACTATACTTAGTTAATACTTCATAAATTCTCAATGGAACTTTTACATTCTTTAATTTTTCTTCTTTGATAAAAACTGATTCGATTTCTTTTTTGTTCACAATATTCCTGTACACCATTTCTGAAATATAAATACCCCCCGGAGGAGCCAATGCCTGAATGCGGGAAGCAATATTTACCACATCACCAAATACATTTTCATTTTGCAAAAGCACATCGCCCATGTGAATGCCGATACGAACAGGTATTATTGGCGCCTGATGCAGATCTTCCTGTAATAGTTTTGCAAACTCGGCGGCATCTGTTGAGCTATTGAATAAAAGCAATGAACCATCGCCGTAATACTGAATAATTTTTCCATTAAGCTCCGAAGCAATTAATTCAACAGTTTCGCGGAAGTGGTTAATTTTTTCCACTGCTGAATTTTCATCTTCCTGCATCATGGCAGTATAGCCCACAATATCTGCAAATAATATAGCCGCAAGCTGATGTGTATGTTCCTGCATGGGTTGATGGTTGGAGCGGCAAGTTAATAAAAAGCATCATTCCTGCTATAATAGAGTTATCCAAAGGTTGGAATAATGTTTTACAAAAAATGTGAGCAACCCTGTCAGAAAGACCTGCGATTTAACTTTATTATGCTTTATCTTTAATGGGAAAATATTCTGGTGCAGCACACAATTATTAATATTTTTAAAACAACTACCCCTTTGAAACTGAAAATTTCAATGTGTATGGTTTGTTTTATGTCAGGAATATTTTCCGTACAAGCACAAACCTGTCCACCCAATATAGATTTTGAAACAGGCACTTTTAATAACTGGATATGTTACGCCGGCTCTGTATCGGCCGCAGGAGGACAAAATACAATCAATATATTTCCAACCGGGGGGCCGGTAGCCAATCAACACACAATGTATAATGCCAGCCAGTCAAACGGAGTAGATCCTTATGGTGGTTTTCCTGTTAACTGCCCCAACGGCAGTGGCTACTCCATCAGGCTTGGAAATAATACAGGCGGCGGACAGGCAGAGGGAATTTCTTATGAGTTTACCATTCCTGCAGGTCAAAATATTTATTCACTCATTTATCATTACGCAGTGGTTTTTCAGGATCCAAATCATTTATTTCATCAGCAACCGAGATTGGAACTTGAGATAACTAATTTAACAGATAATCAACTCATCTATTGTTCATCATTTACTTTTTTTCCAAATGGTTCATTGCTGCCGGGCTTTTTTATTTCACCGATTCAACAGGATACAACAAATGTGTGGTGTAAAGACTGGTCTGCAGTAAGTATAAATCTGAATGGAAATGCAGGCAAAACAATCCGGCTTTTTTTTAAAACCGCCGACTGTACATTTACCCGCCATTTTGGTTACGCTTATATTGATGTTAATTCAGAATGCAGCAGTGAATTTGTAGGCGCTACTTATTGCCCTGATGATACAGCAGTTAATGTAACAGCCCCGTTTGGTTATCAAAACTACACCTGGTACAACAGCAACTTTACTCAAATATTGGGCAACCAGCAGTCTTTATTATTTTCGCCACCACCTCCCGTAGGCACATCTATTGGTGTAATAGTAGTGCCTTATGACGGATATGGATGCGTCGATACATTGTATGCACAGTTGATAGATACTTTAACTGTAACTTCTGCTGCCGGAGCCGATGCATTATCCTGCAATCAGAGTCCGGTACAAATTGGGGCTATTCCAAAACCGGGGTTGGTGTATAATTGGAGTCCGCAAGCAGGATTATCAAATCCCAATATTGCAAACCCGATGGCCGGCCCGCTGATAACAACAAATTATGTACTTACTACAAGTAATTTTGGCGGAGGGTGCCGGACTACAGATATGGTATTGGTTACTTCATCTGTTATTGATACTACTACAGGTATTTTGGGTAAGACAATGTTTTGTACGGATAGTGGTGACAGCGCAATATTAACAGTACCCATTACTGACAGCATTCAATGGTTTAAAGATGGAGTTGCCATCATTGGCGCTACCAAAACAAAATATAAAGCAACACAATCGGGTAATTACAGCGCCATGTTGTTTAATAATCTGGGATGCAGTATAAGTACAAATGGCACCACAGTGATTATTGAAAAGCCAATTGCGGGAATTACTTACCCAATACAAAATGCAGTGATAAATTATCCGCAACAATTGCAAGCAAGAAATTTTGGAGTAAGCTGGGAATGGAGTCCGCCAACATTTCTAAGCAGCTCTACAAGTATTGCACCCGCATTTACCGGCAATACAGATAAACTTTATTCTATAGAAATAAAAACCATTGCCGGATGCGTAACAACCGATTCACAGTTTGTAAAAGTTTTTAAAGAAGTAAAATTTTATGTGCCCTCCGGATTTACTCCCAATAATGACGGGCTGAATGATTATTTGAAACCTATACCCGTGGGTATAAAAGAATTTAAATACTTCCGGGTTTATAACCGGTGGGGGCAATTGATTTTTGATTTGAAATCGAATGCCCGCGGCTGGGATGGAACTATTGCCGGCAAGGTACAATCTACTCAAGGGGTGGTATGGATGGCCGAGGGAATTGGAATAGATAACAGAACCTACATACAAAAAGGCACTTGTATATTAATACGCTGATGAATAAATTATTTTAATTACTCTTTGGTTCTTTTTTATCTGTTGGTGTTACTAATTTAAAATAAGTTACTTTAAACCGGTTGTCTTTTAATTCTCCCTGTACTTCTGCATTTCTTATCGCATTGCAAAAGCCAGTTTTGGCATGGGCATCGCCATGTCAAAACTGGCTTTTGCAATGCGATAAGAAATGCAGAAGTACAGGGAGAATTAAAAGACAACCGGTTTAAAGTAACTTATTTTAAATTAGTAACACCAACAGATAAAAAAGAACCAAAGAGTAATT
>JANOJO010000616.1:0-7211 GCA_031418795.1 Bacteroidota bacterium
ATTTGCAAATCCTGCAGATGATAGCCCCAGTTTTCAAGAGTTTGATCCACCATTTCCTTCACATACTCCACAATTTCTCTGCGCAGACTTAATACCTCTGCCTGTTTTTTTGTAGCCACAAAAGAACGGATATTGCCTTCGATGGTTCTTATCAATGCCTGCATCAGATCTTTGTCTGCAATAAATTTAAATGCTACTTTTTTTATTGTTTCTTCATCGGCATTTTGCACAGAATATAGAAGCATACTTTTAAAATAAACATTGGCCTGGTCCTGCGTCACTGCCTGAAACTCCAGCTCAACAGAACGATTCTGAATTGAAACTCTTTTATGAACCGTTTCAATGATTGGTATTTTCATTCGCAAACCCGGGCGGGCAATGCGCTGGTATTTACCAAACATGGTGATAACGCCAATAAAACCCTGGTTGATGGTAAAAAAAGAACCAAAGAAAATGATGAAGCCAACCACAGCCCACCAGTAATTGATAATAAAGTCTTGCATTGTATTTAATTTTTAGTGAAAATAAAATTGAATGAATTGAAAAATGAAACCTGAAAAAGTATGCTAACTTTTCTCATCCCAAATTTTCGCCAAATGTACCATTGTTTCCACAGCTTTATTCATATCCTGTATGCTGATGAATTCTAATTTAGAATGAATGGCCTGTTCGCCGGCAAATAAATTAGGACATGGCAATCCCATAAACGACAAACGGCTTCCATCAGTGCCACCACGGATACTTTCCATTTTTAATTTTAATCCCGCCCTTTCAATAGCTTCTTTGGCATAGTCCGCCACTTGCGGATGCAGGTCAAGTATTTCTTTCATATTCCTGTACTGTTCTTTTACAATAAATTCAAAACCCGTATTTGTATAAGTTCTCAACAACTCTTCAATTTGCGTTCGCAGGTAATCTTCTTTCTTTTTTAATCCTTCAGTTTCAAAATCACGGATAATAAAATCTATGGTACATTTTTCAGCAATGCCCTCCATTCTTACCGGGTGTATAAATCCTCTTCTTCCTTCGGTTGACTCTGGTGAAAGACGGTCTTTGGGTAATGCTGCCAAAATTTCTCCTGCAATCTTCAATGCATTCACCATTTTTCCTTTTGCATAACCGGGATGTGCAATCACACCATGTATTATTACCTGCACTCCATCAGCATTGAATGTTTCATCTTCAAGACTACCGGCATCGCCGCCATCTAATGTGTAAGCAAAATCAGCAGCCAATTTTTTTAAATCAACTTTTTCTGTTCCCCTGCCCACTTCTTCATCAGGTGTAAAAAGAATTTTTATTTCGCCGTGCTTTATATTTTTATTGGTCATTAAAAAATTTGCCATGTCCATTATTTCAGCTACGCCGGCTTTATCATCGCTGCCCAATAATGTTTTACCTGAAGCAGTTATAATATCGTTTCCAATTTGTGTTTGCAGGTAAGGATAATCTTTCACATTCAACACCTGTGTTTCATCATCTGGTAAAACAATATCCTGTCCCCGGTAATTTTTATGAACAATTGGTTTTACATCTGTACCACTGCAATCAGGCGCAGTATCCACATGGGCGCAAAAACAAATGACTGGAACTTTTTTTTCTGTTGTGGAAGGAATGGTTGCATACACATATCCCCACTCATCGGCATGAGCATCTTCAATACCCATTTGCAGTAATTCTTCAACAAGTAACCGGCTCAGGTTTTTTTGTTTTTCTGTACTGGGAAAAGAAGAAGATTGCGGATCGCTTTGCGTATCAATTGTTACATACCGTAAAAATCTTTCTGCTGCTGTAAACCTGTAATTATTAAACATACTCATTTATATAATGGGGCATCGAAAGTACAACGAAAACTGTTGTAAACTTTCTTTAAGAATTTCAAATAAAGTTTTTACCTTTTACTTTCAAACCAAAACTAATTATTATGAAAAAATGGTTCATTGGCTCTTTAGTTGGAGCTATCCTTGCATTTGCATGGAATTTCCTGTCATGGGCTGTACTTGAGACACATAATGGAGAGGCCAAATACACTCCATCGCAAGACAGTTTACTCAGCATACTTACCAGCACACTCAAAGAAGACGGTGTGTATATGTTACCTACTGTACCACCGGGTTCTTCAATGGATGCGGGCCAGGAACTTGGCGAAAAAATGAATGGCAAACCCTGGGCAACTGTTATGTACAAATCAGCTTATAAATATGATATGACAAGGCCGATGATAAGAAGCTTTCTTGTTGATTTATTTCTTGTGTTTACTTTAATTTATGTATTAACCCGTGGCGGAACACCACGAGCTATGAGAGTATTCGCCGGTTCAGTTGCCGTAGGTATTTTTGCATTCTTAGTCGGACCTTACACAATGCATATCTGGTTTCAAACACCAACTGAAGCATATACAGGTCATTTAATTGATGCACTTGCAACCTGGGGATTGGTTGGCATCTGGCTGGGATGGTGGCTGAATAGAAAATAGTTCTGAGTTATTAGTTCAGAGTCGGTAGTTTATTCATAACTCCTGACTCTGAACTCACGACTAATGCCTCAATCAGGGCATTATTATCAGATGCTTGCTTCTGGTAATTTCCACTAACTCCAAATCAAAAATTAATTCTTCTCCGGCTAATGGATGGTTGCCATCAAGAATAATTATATCATCTTTTATCTCATTTATTTTTACTTCGAATTGTTGTCCGCTTGGGTCACTCATGGTTAATTGCATTCCAAGTTCTATTTGCATATCTGCAGGAAAACGTTCTTTTGGAAAATCCATCAGCATATCAGGATTTTTTTCACCATAAGCTTCTTCAGCAGGAATATTTATTGTTTTCTTTTCACCTACTTTCATGCCGGTTACCCCGTCATCAAAACCTTTTATCACCATACCGCTTCCCACTTCAAATTCCAGTGGCTCCCGGCCAGCAGAAGAATCAAAAGTTTCGCCACTTGTTAATTTTCCATGATAGTGAACTTTAATTTTGTCACCATTTTTTACCTGTTGCATTGCTATTAGTTTTTATATAAAAAAATTAAAGGCTGCAAGTTAGTAGAAAATCATCAATGCAACCGCTTGAATAAAGCAACCCGTCTGTATTGAAATTTTAATTTACTTTGAAGCCAAATTTAAAGTCAACAACATGAAGTTATTAATTACCCTGTGCAGTATTTGTATTTTATTTAGTTGCAAAGCGCAGATAAATTCACAATCCAGAATCATTCCGGGAGCAGAAAGAATAAATGTTTATCTGCCATTTATTAAAGGAAAACATGTGGGCATTTTTGCCAATCAAACTTCGATGGTGGGCAATACACATCTTGTAGATACATTAAGAAAATTAGGTGTGGATATAAAAGTAATCTTCGGACCGGAACATGGTTTTCGCGGCACAGCCGATGCCGGTGAAAAAGTAGGAAACTATGTGGATGCGAAAACAGGCATACCAGTAGTTTCACTTTATGGCAGCAAAAGATACCCATCCGCAGAAGATTTAAAAGATATTGATATTCTCATTTTTGATTTGCAGGATGTGGGTTGCCGTTTTTATACTTATATAAATTCCATGCAGGATTTCCTGGAGACTGCTTTGGAAAATCATAAACCATTATTGCTTCTTGACAGACCCAACCCAAACGGTTTTTATGTGGATGGCCCTGTACTTGATTTAAAATTTAAAAGTGGAGTTGGAAGGCAGCCCATCCCGATAGTTTATGGAATGACGATGGGAGAATATGCCATGATGCTGCTTGGCGAAAAATTGGTTTCAGAAAAAGCAAATATTGTTAACGCATATAATATAACAACAAAACAAACAGCCGATACTCCGTTTCATTTTCTTGTAATTAAATGCCAGAATTATAATCATAAAAGCAAATATGTGTTACCGGTAAGGCCATCGCCAAACTTACCTGAAATACAATCCATCTATCTCTACCCCACTACCTGCCTGTTTGAGGGCACCGCATTAAGTGAAGGACGCGGTACAGCAAAACCATTTGAGTATATCGGTCATCCTTTATTACCCAAAAACATGTTTTCATTTACTCCCAATCCAAATGAAGGTGCTAAAAGTTCCAAGCACTATGGTAAACTTTGTTATGGCTGGAACTTTGGCGGCACACCTGAAGAAGTATTAAAAAAAGTTGAAAACAAAATTCAATTGCAATGGCTTTTTGATGCGTATAAAATTTTTCCTGATAAAGACAGTTTCTTTTTAAAAACAAATTCTTTCAACCGGCTTGCAGGAAATGATTTACTGATGCAGCAGATAAAAGACGGAAAAAGTGAAGATGAAATAAGAAAAAGCTGGGAACCCCAATTGAGTGAGTTTAAAACTATCCGTAAAAAATATTTATTGTACGAAGATTTTGAAACCCCCAACCCCTAAGGGGGGTGAAATCAGTTCAATTATTTTTTGAGCAGTAAGGCGAATCAACGATGCTGTGTTCTTAACTTCAATTTTTACCAATAAATTTTTCCGGAAAGTATCGTCCATTGTTGAACCTGCAAAAAGTGAAGTACCTTCAGGAGGGCAGTTTAAAATTGCTGAATTCGAAAAAGCAATTCCCGCAGCTCACTTGTTAAATGCCATGCCATTTGCCAGTGGCAATTCAGGAGAGATTGATAAATTTTATATCAGTAATATTAAAATCACTAAGGATTAAATAATTGACATGAAAAAAATAATTCTTCTCTGTGTATTCTGTGTTTCAGTGGCAATCTCATTTGGCCAAAAAGAAACCTTTGACCTTGTTACTTATACTCCTCCGCCAGGAGGCGGATGGAAGAAAGAAGCAACTGAAAATATAATGAGTTATACAATTGTAAACAAAAAGAATAATAGCTGGTGCCGGATTGGCATAATAAAAAGTACAGCCAGTAAAGGAAGTATAAAACAGGATTTTGAAAGCGAATGGCAGGAACTGGTTGTAAAAAACTATAAACCAACAGAAGCCCCTCAGTTAACTGAAGTGCAGGAAGCCGAAGGCTGGAAAATAAAAGCAGGTGCAGGTAATTTTAATTTTAACAATGCAGTAGCCATTGCCATGCTTACAACGATGACCGGGTATGACCGCTGTGTTAGTATTGTAGCTACCACCAACAGTCAGGATTATATAAAAGATATAGAGGCATTGCTATCATCTGTTGATTTAAAAAAACCAGAAATGGTTTCAACACAAACACCAGTTACCAATGATGATAAAAATTCCATCATTGGCACTTGGGGAAAAACCGGAAGTGTCAATCCATCCTACAATGATGCTTATGCAACTTCAATTGCAGGTTATTCTACAGACCAATACACATTTCATTCAAATGGCACTTACATGTTTTTTTCCAAAACTTTTGGGATGTCATTCCCTAAAATTCTTTTAGTAAAAGAAAATGGCATTTACCAAATCAGTGGAAATAATATCACTATCACCCCTCAGAAAAGTGTAATAGAAGCATGGAGTAAAAAAGATGGAGTTGATAAATGGGGCAAACTTTTAACAACGCAAAACAGAACGTTGGAAAAAATAACTTACCAGTTTACCAAACATTATTTTTCAGGCATACAAATCTGGAACCTTGTATTGCAAAACAACAAAGCAACCCAAAGAGACGGGCCTTTCAGCAGCAATACTACATTCAGCAATGCCTGGTACTATTCTCCTATTTCTGCCAACAATACTGCCATTGAATTACCCGGCGGGCAACAAATAAAAACGGAAGAAATACCCACAGGGTCCGGTGGAAAAAAAGAACCGGTACAACTACCAGCTACTAATTCAAATGAAGCCGTCATTGGCACCTGGGGAATAAGTGTGGTAGTGCAATATCCAAAGCCCGGTGCCGGCTCCAACATCAGGCAATATGTTTTCAATGCTAATGGCACCTACAGTTTTTATATTAAAACATTCCGGTACTCCTACGATAAACTTCTTTTAACAAAAGAAACCGGTACTTATCAAATCAGCGGAAACAAAATAATTATCAGTCCGCAAAAAAGTATAATAGAATCATGGAGTAAAAAAGATGGTACAGATAACTGGGGGAAACTATTAAGCACACAAAACAAAACAGTAGAAAAAACTACTTACCAGTTCACCAAACATTATTCTGCCGGTATGCAGGAATGGAACCTGGTATTGCAAGCCAATAAAGAAACGCAAAGAGACGGGCCTTTCAATGGCGGTAGTGCATTCAGTAATGCATGGATATATAGTTTACCGTGCAGTAAATGTTTAATTGAATTACCGAACTAATTCAAATTTTTTTTAAAAATTGAAATAATTTTACCATCAAAAATAAATACCATGACGAAAATTAAACTATTAGTATCATTTTTTTTAATCACAATTTTAATCAGTTGTTCCGGCGGTTTCAGCAAAGGAATAAAAAAAGATGTGCTTACCGGGCTAACCACCAGTTATAACGGTTTTGCATTAGAAGATATTTATCTGATGGACAGAAATGGCACCAAATTAAACTCAAATGCTGTTTCATTAGGCTCAGTTTTGATTGTAGAAGCAGCCGGTGTAACAAATTTTACCGAAAAAGATGGCAAAGTTTTTCCAGGATGCCAAATTATTCTTACGGATAAAGACCATAAGGAAGTACTTAATTTACCAGATGCTTTTGCAGATTTGAATGACGGAACTCCATTAAAGGAAGCTAATGTTTTACAGGCTACATTAACCACCGGAGACCCAATGGTCGTAGAAGAAACGTATCACTTAAGCGTTCGATTTTTTGATAAACTAAATAAGGAAAATGTGATTAAATCTACAGTAGATATAAAAATGAAAGAATAAGTTTTAGAATTAATTAATTCAGAATTTATTCTCTAACGCTTTGTGTAAAGAAATATCACAAGGGTTTATACTATTTTCGCAGCGATGGAAAAATTTCAATCGCTGCGAATTGTTTTTATGGGCACACCGGAATTTGCAGTTGCCAGTTTAAATGCATTGGTAAAAGCAGGATGCAATATTGTTGGCGTAATTACAGCACCAGATAAACCAGCAGGGAGGGGAATGAAAATGAATGAAAGTGCAATAAAAAAATATGCAGTAGAAAATAAACTAAAAATTCTGCAACCCGAAAAATTAAAAGCCCCTGAGTTTCTTGCTGAACTTAAATCATTGAATGCCGATTTGCAAATAGTCGTTGCTTTCCGTATGTTACCAGAAGTAGTTTGGAATATGCCTCCGTTGGGAACAATTAACCT
>JANOJO010000617.1:0-10264 GCA_031418795.1 Bacteroidota bacterium
ATCCTAATCTTTCTTTGCAGTAAAGGAACAGTCTTTTTTTCAAACCATTTATTCTGTACCAACCAGAAACGGTTTCTCGGTGAAGGATGAGGTAATGGAAAATATTGAGGTAAATAATTTTTAAATGCTTTTACAGTTGCCGTAAGATTTTCCATTGCTTTATCTCTGAGATAATAATTCTGTGCGTACTGTCCGATTAAAATTATCATTTCCACTTTTTTCATAGCAGTGAATAAAAGATTGTGCCACTGAGGGGCACATTCAGGTCGTGGGGGTAAATCACCGGATATGCCTTTACCAGGATAACAAAAACCCATCGGCACCAATGCGATTTTTTTTGGATTATAAAATGTTTCTTCATCTATCCCAAGCCATTCCCGCAATTTTTTTCCGCTGGCATCATCCCAGGGTTTGCCGCTTTGCTGTACTTTTAATCCCGGTGCCTGGCCAATGATTATAATTTTTGCATCGGATCCTGCCTGCAATATTGGGCGGGGTTTAAAAGGAAGATGTTTTTTGCAGATAGTACATAGTGATATTTCAGCAAGTAGTTTTTTCATACTCATTCTAAAACCTGGTTATAAAGGCAACTCAACTTTGAATTTACTATTAAATTATTTCTGAATTGTATTTTAATATTTCTGTTCTTTAGATTTATATTTAGCAATTGAATAAAACAGGAACTTAACTTTCATTTTAAAAAAATAAATATGGCAAAACCTAACGGAGATAGTATGAGTCCGGCACGGGCACAGGCTTTTAATAATTTAAAAATTGAACCTGTGGACAGGGTTATTCTTTCGCTGGATGGAGGAGGAATGAGAGGAATTTTAACTATTCAGTTACTTAAACAACTTGAAAAGGTTGCGGGCATCCCCAGTTATGAATTATTTGATATGGTGGCCGGTACTTCTACGGGTGGTATTATTGCCGGATTGATTGTTAAAGGATATACCGCTGATGAAATTGAAGAAAAATATGAAGAACTTATTAAAAAGGTATTTCATAACCGACCTATAGGCAACCGGTTTGTAAATCCCCCCAAATTCAGTAAAAAAAAATACAGGGAAATATTAAAAGAAATCATTGGCAATAACCTGACTCTGGAAGAAGCCTGCAGGTTATCAGATATTGACTTATTGCTTACCGCAAGAGATATGTCAGCAGCTGAGGAAACTTTTTTCACTTGCTTTAAACAAAAAAAAGATGGGAGCTTTTATGGCACTTATAAAGATGTATTGCTAAGGGCAGTGATGGAAGCCACCATGTCGGCCCCTACTTATTTTCTCCCTTTGGAAAGATTTGTTGATGGCGGTGTTACTACTCACAATAATCCAAGTCTTGCAGCTTTTATTGAAGCGGTATCTTATAGTACCCGTTATAAAGACAGGGATTTCAGGGAATATTTTACCAAGCATATTACAGTAATAAGTTTGGGAACCGGCGCCACCCAGAAATTCATTAAACCAACAAAAACACTTAATCCGAAAGGAAATGATTTAATGTTCTGGTTGGATTGGTTACTTGATGAAACAAATGAAGATGCAAGTGCAGTTCAAACAAATACATTTCGTTCATTTATGATGCTTGAATCTGTAGTGTACAGAAGATTTCAGATTTCGCTGGATCCAACTGCCTTAAAACAACTTCCTAATAGTGATGCTTTAGATCCCAAAAAATATAAATCAAAATGGCTTTGGGATCTGGATGAAAAGATTTTAGGTAAAATTGATATGGCAGATATCACACGGTTTGACCTGATGAAAGTGATTGGGCAACAGATGGCTGCCTATATTATGGAATCAGGAAATTGCTTTACAAAAGATCTGATTGATGAAAAAACAAATGATTTACTGGTATCAAGTTTCGGAGATGAAAATCGTATTATAAAACAAATGAGTGACCCGGATTGGTTAGATAATTTTCCGGCATAATTGCCCGCCGGCATAAACTTATTTCTATTTACTTTTAGCGTATGCAACTTTTGCATACTTTTTAGTTTACTTACAAAGCAATGAAAAAAAAATGGTTGCTTTTAATCCTTTTATTTTCCCAGCACCTTCATTCGCAGGTTGCCGGTACTTTTTTTATTGACAGTATTTATATTAGGGGCTGGCAATATATCTACACCAACCCAGACAGCGCCACCTGGTTTTTTGAAAATGCAAAGAAAGAAAGTGAGACCAGAAAATATTTCCCGGGGATGGTTATGTATCACAATTTTAATGCAGCCCTTCATATAGCGCTGGGTCAACATCAAAAAGCCTTTGAATATTACAACAAGGCTATTGCAATTGCTGAAAATAATAACCTGACTACTGACCTGGGACTTACTTATATAAAAAAAGGAATCCTCAGCCAGTTAATGGGTGAATATGCCCATGCCGCTGAGAATTATCTTACTGCGGCTACTTTATTGAAAACAAATACGGACAGGAAAAATATTATCGGGTTATATAAAAACATTATTTCAACACTTAATAACCTGCAACAGCAAAACCAATCTCTCCAAAACGTATTGCCGGCTTTGAAAAACGATAATACCGGCGAGAAAGAAATTGTCTCCATTCTTTCACAGGCAAAAACAAATGAAACCAGTCTTGATTTTCCTGACCAGACGACGCTTAGTGAAATAAGCAGTGGAGACATTTATGTAATCTTTGGAGGCGCCAAATTTCCTATCGCCGATTTTTATATATTGAGTAACTACAGCAACTTCCGCAGTATAAGAAAGATTCCGGATGGAATGCTTTCCAGGATACCAGATATACCCCGTGAGGGTACTATTCTACGACAGCTCAATGAAGCAGGAAAGGTTTATTTAATAAAAGATAAAATGCGCCATCTTATAGAAAACCCTAAGGTGTTAGAGTTTTTTGGCGGGTGGGATGCCTTATGTACAGTACCGGAACACACGCTGGAACAAGTACTGGATGCCGGAGATACAGTAACCCTGCAAAATGTATTGACCACTTTTAATTTCAAACAGGAATATGAAGTGTTGATTGATACGTTAAAAACTACTTTAATTCACAATACCTGGCTACTAAGTGAAGTGGGCAAAAAATTAAAAGCAAAGAATAATAAACTCCAAAACAGAAAAACACTTCTTTGGACATTTCTTGTTGGCATTGTTGCATTATTATCCATAGGGATTTTGCTGGTACGGAATTTCCGTCAAAAACAAAAACTCCACCAGCAATCTTTAAAAGCATTAAAAGCAGAAGATGAATTACAACGGAAAATGGAATTGGAAAAAGAAAGAACAAGGATAGCATCTGATATGCATGATGATCTTGGCGCAGGTCTTACAAGGATCAAATTCATTGCTGAAAACATTTCGGAGAAAACAAAGGATGAAGCGCTGCAACCCGACATAAAAAAACTCAGAACATCTTCTATTGAGCTGGTGGAGAATATGGCTGAAATTATCTGGGCCATGAATGAAAAAAATAATTCATTGGAAGATCTGATCTTTTACCTCCGATCGTATGCGGTTGATTACTGCACCGAAAATGGGCTGGTCTGTGAGTTTACTCTTCCGGAAAACATTCCTGTAAAAATCATCGGTGGACAGGTGCGTAGAAATGTTTTCCTGATCTTAAAAGAGAGTTTGCATAATATAGTAAAACATGCCGGCGCAAAAAAAGTGACAATTAATTTTAAGGCAGATGAAAAGCTATCGCTGATTATTGCCGACGATGGCAGGGGTTATGAAAAAGCAGCGCTTCAAACCGGCAACGGCTTATTAAATATAGAGCAACGGGCAAAAGCCTTACATGGTAAATTTTCAATAAGCAATAATTCTGGAACAGAGATTCACTTTGAAGTGCCGGTATAACAAAAGTGTTATTAAATCATAAATCACGCATGACTACATTTAACTCATGAATGAGATTACGGTAAGTATAGTAGAAGATTTAACAGAAGTACGGGAAAGTTTGGAATCCCTGATCAGGTGTTCTGATAATTTTCTGTTGCTTTCAGCAGACACGAATGCAGAAGCGGCGCAAATAAATATTCTGCAAAAACAACCACAGATTGTCATTATGGATATTAACCTGCCGGGTATTTCAGGTATTGAATGTATCCGGAAAATAAAATCGGATTGCCCCGATACGCAATTCATCATGTACACCATCTTTGAAGATGATGATAAAGTGTTTGAGGCCCTGGAAGCCGGCGCCAGCGGATACCTTCTTAAAAAGACCCCGAAAGAAAAAATTATGGATGCACTTCAGGAGTTGCATGATGGCGGCAGCCCGATGAGTAACCAGATAGCCCGTAAAGTGATTAAATCATTCCAGCAAAGAAACCAGTTGAACGAAGAAAGCAATTTGCTGACACCGAAAGAAAAAGAAATACTTGAACTTTTATCAAAGGGTTTTTTGTATAAAGAAATTTCCGATAAACTCCACATTAGTATCAATACTGTAAAGCAGCATATACATAAGACATACGGAAAACTCCACGTTTGCAACCGCACAGATGCCATAATAAAAGTCTATGGTAAAAATTGATTACACTATTCCAAACATCTTTCCAATTTTATAATTCGTTTTATTGTTCCTCTCTGCAGTATACCACAAACTGGTATAAAACAAAAGTGTTATTGCACGGCTTTGCTTAATAGAATAGGTTTGAGAAAACTACCGGGTCTTGTTATTAAATACAACTGACAATCGGGTTATGTTTAAAAAAATTAAATGAAAAAAATATTCTTCTTCATCTTCTTATTTTCTTTTTCAATACAATTTGTTTCAGCCCAGCCCACCCAAGCCGAAATAGATAAGATGATGAAACAGGCGCAGGACGCAATGAAAAAATATGGCACTGACAGCACGGTGAACAAAGCAATGAAAGAGGCGAAGGATAAACAACAACAGGTTGGCGATGCAATGAAAAATCAGCAGGGGAATAATAATGCCGCATCAAATACATCATATAGTTCCGACCACGGCTCGTATGACAATGTTGACAATTGGAAATTTCCAGCAAAGAATATTGCATTGCTTGCATCGCTTCCAAAAAAAATTTTCTCAAAAGCAGAACTGATTAATTTTTTAGATGATTGCTATTTACAACTTTCAAAAAAACTACAACCCGGTGTTACTGCTTCTGTACAATCCATTGCTGCAAAATTGAAGAATGATGGAAATAAAATGGGAGATGCCGCTGTGGCAGGCTGGTACACCAATTACCAGGAAGAATCTTTATTGCTCATCATTAAGGCAGCCGCTAATAATCCTGACAACAGGTTATTATTAAATAATTGTGCTGCCCTTTTAAATATGAGCGGTATTGAGCAAAAAGCAATCCCTTTATTAAAATATGTTTTACAGTTCTCCCCCGGCAACAGCATGCTGTTAAATAATTTGGGCCAGGCCTACGCCGGTTTGGGAGAAACGGATACCGCTATGGTTTATCTCGGCCGTTGTATGAAAATTGAACCTGAACACCCTGAAGCCTGCAACACCGCCGGGCAAATTGAGGCAACAAAAGGGAATAAAGAAAAGGCAGCCGAATACTTTGAAAAATCAATCAAAAGCGCCTATAGTAAAACCGCAGAGCTCAAACTAAGGAAAATAAAAAAAGATTCAAAGATTGTTCCCTTAGTAAGACCGAGGGTAAAGCTTCCGGAATATTTTAACCTGTTCAAATACGAACTACCTGCACAATGCACAAGCGTAGAAAATGCAGCAATGGCAAAGGCGGAACATGCAGCTTTCCGGGAAATGATATCAAAGCAGTCATCAATATATGGGGGAAAATGGGCTGAGTTAGTCCAAAAGATAGGGGAAAAAATACAGAGCCGGCTAATAAAAAAGGATGAATTTATGGCACATCCTTTTTATGAATTCTGTGGAATAATGGCCAGGGATGTAATGAGTGATTATTCTAAAGAGCTGAGTGACTTTAATTCGGGGGGGCGGGTATATAAAAAATATATTTCAGAAATGAAGGTGCTTGAAAATGAATACCAAAGCAAATACAAAATAATAGAAGAAGCATTTGCCGAAAGGGGCCGCAGGTGTTGCCTTGGTAAAGGGAAGCCAAACACCTGTTGTGTATCCACTGAAGAAAGATGCAAAGCTTTTAATGATCTGGCAAATCAGTATTTACCAAAGTTCGCCGCCCTCACAGAAGATTGGCAAAAGAAAAACATGCTGGTGCATCAAAAATATTTTGATGAGGTTGTTTACTGGCACTACCTCAGCCTTCATCCCTCCGGAAATGATAATTTCAGATTAAAATACTACGAGTTCATTTTTGGTTACCTGCATACGATGGGTAGCATTTGTCAAACCAGAACCATCGAACCCTGCGAATTTACACCCACAACAGCGACAAAAGACAGTAATGCGATTGGAGAAATAGATTGCAACCTGGAAATAGAAATCCCTTTCATCGTTGGAAAATTTGAATTGAATTGTGACAAGATTGCTTTCAGGGCCGGTGAGGGAGCTATATTCAGTTATGAAAAAAACTTTAAAACAAAAAAGTCCACACTCAGTATTGGAATTGGAGCAAATATAGATCTTGGCAAGGTAAATCTTGGCCCGTTAGAAGCTAAGATAAGCGCAGGTGTCAGTGAATCATTATTTATAACCTTCGATGGAGATAATAAGGTGTCTGATTACGGGCTGAAATTTGACGCCAAAATTTCTGTCGGCTCCGAAGCAAAAGGAGGAAAAGAAGTAGCACCTGGTAAATCTGTAGAAGTTAAAAGAGAACTTACTAATAAAGAAGTTGGTGTTGGTTACACCTTTGGCATTAACTCGGGTTGGAATTTTAATGAAGGCCCTTTTAAAGGAATGATTGGCCCTAAGCCTGAAGTACCGCTTAATAAAAATGTACCAATCTATAAACCTATAGGATGAAACGAATTACTCAACTTTTTTTCCTGCTGCTCATTGCAAATAAATTTTTTGCACAGGAGCCCTGCAATGATGAAACCATCATGGCGGTAAAAGGCAAATGGATAAAACGACCGGATGCTACGATGAAAGCCGGCAACCAGTCACTAATTACAAGCCGTATAGATAAAATGCAACAACTGTTGCAAGCCGCATATCCTGAACCAAAAGGAATTGAAGCTGCATGGTACCGTTCAATGGGTGGTTATAATTCCTCCCTTAAAAGTAATGTTGAATCTTATGTATTAAACGCATCATTCAAAACATACTATTGCAATAACCATGTAAAAAAAATGTTATTGGGCACCGAAACCGGCAACTGGTTTTATGTATGGGTAAATAAGTTCAGTTGGTTTGCAGAAAAGGATGATAATTTTTTAGTAGAAAATAAACCAGTTTACCTGCTTACAAAAAAATTGGGTGAACAAAATGGATTTACGCTATATGCCGGAAATAATAACGGCACATCTAATACAGGCACTGCATTTTCAAAAACAATTCTTATAAGCCGCACGGATCAGTTGCCTTATACTCCCGTAAGCCGCAAAAAATATTTATTAACCCTATTAAAAAGCAAAGAAGATTTTCAAAATCGTTATACACAGAGTTTATTAAAAAACCCGGTACGTACTGATGTGGAAGAAGAAGTATATAAAAAACAGCAATTGGAAAGAGTGGCAAACCAGGAACAAAATGAACAAACAAAGGAAAAAGCAAAAGCTAATTTTTTACGTGGATATAAAACAGCCAAACAACGCCAGCAGGATGATATAAACAAATCCAATGAAGTTTACCAGCGGGATATTAAAGCCGCACAGGATTATTTAGCCAATACTAAAGAAGAAGAGTTGGCAAAACCTGCATACATGCAAAACACTTCTTATGCCAGTTCTTTTTTAAAGTTTGCCAATGAGAATGAAGGAAGAATGCTGGTACAGTTAAATAACAATTATTTTAATGATAAACTCCCGGCTCATGCACCACAATTTTTAGTAGTCTATTGGAGCTGGAATTCTGAAAAGCCATCTCTTGATTTTGCCAATCATATTGAAAACAATTTCGATTTTAAAGCATTACAGGCAATGCTGGATAAAGCCCCTATCCCCTAAAGGGATATAATGAATAATTTAAATAAATGAAAAAATATTTTTAGTTATGAAAAAAATAATCTTCTTGCTGGTCACTGCATTGTTATCACTGCATGTATTTTCCCAAACAGAAACATTTGACATAATAACCTATACACCTCCACCAGGAGGCGGATGGAAAAAAGAAGTAAAACCCGGTGTTGTAAATTATTTAAATGTAAATGCTACCACAGGTACGTTTTGCATCATTGCCATTTATGCAAGTAGTGCAAGTACAGGTGATGAACAAAAAGATTTTAAAAAAGATTGGAAAGAATTAGTGGTAACGCCTTATAAAGCCGAAGCCGATCCGGAAACAGAAACACAAACTACAGCCGATGGTTGGAAAGTTGTTACAGGTGCATCTGCAGTAAAGTTAGATGGGTTTGATGTTTATATTCTTTTAACTGTTGTCAGTGGCTTTGGAAAAACGGTCAGCATCAGATGCTCTATGAACGATCAATCTTACACCGCTCAGATAGATGCATTATTTGAAACGATGGAACTTGATAAAACAAAAACAGCAACCGTGGATAACAATAAAAATGAAACCGGACAAGCAACAGGCGGCACAGGAAAATTTGGCGCAATGATGTATTCGAAACCGGAAGGATGGAACGAAGAAATTTTTAGTGATGGTGTGGTATTTAAACCTTCTGACTTACCGGCAGGCGACTTGCTGGCTATTCAAATTATGGAGCCACTAAATTTTTCGGGCAGCCTTGAACAAGCACTGGCACAAAGTTTTGCTGAAGCCACCACCATGTATAATGGCACAAGTATGAGTCAGGCCGATGGGAAGTATAGTAAAAACGTTCCCCAAAAATCATTTAACGGATGGGATTATATTCGTGGCAAAGGGGGCATTCAGGTGGCAGGCGGGGATGAACGTGGGCTTGAAGTATTTGTTGTTAAAATCAATAACCGCTTTGAACGGGTTGCTATTCTGGAATCAAGAAGATATTGTGGCGGCGTGTCAAGATACTATGCATCCGACAGGATAAGTTATCGCAATGGCATTGAAAATCTTTTATATTCATTACAATTCTCCGATTTTAATGCGCAGGTTTTAAAATCAGGTTCAGCAAATGGAAGTGGCATTATCGGGTTATGGCAAGGTACTATCCAATCAACCGGAGCTGCAACTGGTGTAAGGCTTGAAGTTTTTTCTCCCATTTTCTTTGATAACGGGCAGGTATATTTTGGTAATAAATTTCCTACCGAAGGCCTGGATGAATTGAATAGCCGGATACCGCCGGAATTATATCCACGGAATTGGGGCACTTATACATTCAGCAATGGAAGCGGAGTGCTGCAAATGCCTTTTGCCAATATCCCTTTTAGAATACAGGGTGATAAACTGATTGTTACCAAAAATCAAAGAGACTGGCCATTTTATAAATTAAACTCAGTTGACGGGGCAAGATTTAATGGCACTTATAAAATGAGTGAATCGTATGAAATGATTCCTGTAATCAGTTTTACATCTGATGGAAAATTTACCGATAAAGGAGTTGTCAGGGTGTTGGGTCATGAAGGTACTAATTGTATAAACGAAGGTTATGTTTCGGGATCAGGCACCTATGAAGTAAAAAATTATACTGTGATTTTTAAATATACCGATGGAAGAAAAATAAGAATTGCTTTCCTGGGAGCAGACTATGACAAAAGCCAATTAAGCCCTGCAACAATAAGAATGAGTTATGATGAAGACCCGATGACGAGACAATAAAAAACTTACAATCAGTGAATAAATATTTCAATTTAAAAACACTGCAAAGCCTCCCCTTCGGGGAGGTTTGGAGGGGCTAAAAAATCTTATAATGAAAAAAATAATTGTATTTATCTTTTTATTTGCTGCAGTGACTGTATCTGCACAAAATGATGTTCTTAATGATACAATAGTTAAACCTGTAATTACCGAAATAGGCAAACCAGATGGAGAAAAGGTTGAAATGAAAATTGGTAAGGAAGGTGGCAGTCTGAAATCATCAGACGGAAAAATAGAGTTGTTATTTCCTGCTGGCGCATTAAAAGAGAATACAAATATTATTATACAGCCGATAACCAATTTGGCTCCTAACGGCTCCGGTAAAGCTTACTGGTTCGAGCCTTCAGGAATTCAATTTATAAAACCAGTGCAGATTATTATTAATTACACTGATGAAGAAGCAGAAATCTGCCCACCAGATTTGATGGGGTTGGCTATACAAAATAAAC
>JANOJO010000618.1:0-7433 GCA_031418795.1 Bacteroidota bacterium
AAGGAATATGCCAATGAGTTTAAAGAAGAATTGAAATCTGTTTTCAGCCGCCGCGATGCTGACCTGGAAAAAGTATGTGTACTGAATGCATGGATTGGCTTGCAACATGCCAGCATGATTAATGATTGTTTAAAAAAATGGGATTTTTCCAAAGATGAAATTGATTTGATTGCCAGCCATGGCCAAACTATTTATCATGCACCTAAATTTTTACACCCAACCGATAAATTTCCAAATGCAACATTGCAGATTGGCGATGGAGACCATATTGCTGTAGCAACCGGAATTATTACGGTCAGCGATTTTCGCCAAAAACATATTGCTGCCGGTGGCGAAGGCGCCCCGCTGGCTGTGTATGGCGACTATTTAATTTTTTCTAAAAAAGGTGAGAACAGAATCATGTTAAATATTGGCGGCATAGCCAACTTTACTTTTCTGCCGGGCTCTACTGATGCAACAAAAGTTTTCAGTACCGATGTGGGGCCCGGCAACACAATGATGGATGCATGGATTCAAAAACATTTTCCCGGAAAATATTTTGATGATGGAGCTGCTATTGCAAAAAAAGGAACTGTGAATGCTGATTTATTAAATGTACTGAAGGCGGATTCTTTTTTTGAAATGGATTTTCCCAAAACCACCGGGCCGGAGTTGTTTAATCTTTCTTATTTACAAAAAGCACAACATCGCACCGGCACAGAAAATTTATCCATAGAAAATGTAATGGCCACGTTGAATAAATTTTCTGCAGACATGATTGCAGACGCCATGAAGAAATGTATAAATGAACACGAAAATTATTCCGTGTATGTAAGCGGCGGCGGTATGCACAATCCATTGCTGATGGAAAATATAAAATCGAAAATGGTTAATGTAAAATTTTATTCGACTGATGAATTAAATATACATCCGGATGCAAAAGAAGCAGTGCTGTTTGCACTGCTTGCTAATGAATGTGTTTGCGGCGGACAAATAAAATCCGATAGCGTTCGGATGGGTGAAGGCAGAAATGGAATACCAACTGTGTCAATGGGAAAAATCAGTTTTCCAAACTAAAGAAATTACTGCACATTAAAATCAACCTGTACATCTCCCCATATCAAAGAAACTTTTCCATCTTTTCCAATTGTAAAAGTCATTTTCTCTGTAAACTCAGCAGATTTTCCAGGTTTTACATTTACACGCAGTGCATCGTCAGCCTCTTTATATTGAGTGCCCCATTGTTTCCATGTTTTATTAAAAATGATTATCCATTCATTTTCGCCGGGGATTGAGTAAAGACCATACTTACCGGCAGCAAGAGCTTTACCTTCTACTTGTACATCTTTACTCACTTCAAAAACTGTTGCTTCGTTGGCGCCGGTTCTCCATACTTTGCCATAGGTTGCTATATCACTTCCAATAGTTCTTCCTTTTACTGATGGCTGGCTGTAATCAATTGTAATAACAGCGCCGCTGGCAATAGTTTCGCTTACATTGGCCGGCGGACTTGGCCGTTGAGATTTATCGCCCTGGCCGCAGGCAGAGATTGTAATTAAGGTGATTAATGAGAAAAGGACTTGTTTCATAAATTATTTTTTAGGTTATAAAAATACGAAGTTGATGAATAAGAATTTTTAGTTTATTGATGAATGGCTGGATTCCAAAAGTTGTTTCAGGTTGGCAAGCCCCTGCTCCATCTGCACACCATAAATATTTTCATAAAAAAGTGATTTGAATTTTTCCCAGGGATACCATTTTAATTTGAATTCCATATACCATTGCAAAGTAAGTGAATCGCTGCCCTGGTGATGAATTAGTTTCATTCCGCTGAACACAGGCTTCCCTTTCGTTTGAATTATTTGTGTTATTATTTCATCTGGTTTGTGTTCAACTATACTGATTGTGGTTCCTTTTACTTTCACAGATCCATCTTTTAAAATAATTATATCTGCTTCCGGCAAATCTTTCAATGCCGGGTGCCATGCTTTCCAATCTGCCGGAAGTTTGATGTATTTATATACCTGTTCATCAGTTACCCCTGTATTTATAGCTTTTGAAATTCTGATAGTACCCGGAATGAAAAGTGAAATAAGGGTAATTAAAAGAAAGAGAATGATGAAACTGAGTATTGCAAGCTTTATTACACGCATAAATATTTGATATTAAAAGTATGAGGTAACAAGTCTGAAATCCAGAATTGTATTTCAATAACTATACGGTCACAACTCTCCAAAGGAGTCCTTACGGACATAACTTGTATTAGCCTTAAATATGCTGACTTCAAAAAAGGTCAAAAAAGTAAAAAACAAATGTAAAACTATCGCAGAGACTAAGTCTGATTTTTAGTGATAAACTCAGGAAAAAAATCAGTTTTTCTAAAAAAGAGAAATCGCTGTATTTTGTAACCCCATCGGGGTGATATTTTGGTAACATAAAAAAACAATCAATCAACAAAGCCCCTTCGGGGCGGACTTAGCGTTCTAAAATACTGATAGCTTTACCAAAATTTCAGCCCTATGGGCTTTTTAATAAAACAAAATATCTGTAAATCAATTAACAAATAATAATTCCTGATAGCACCTCAAAATAAGAATTGGCAAATAAATAAAACGGCTATTATCTGAAAAAATGAAATCGCTTCGTCACATATTCTCTCTTTTTAAAAAAGATCTGTTGCTTGAAGTAAGACAGCAATACAGCTTTTATGGAATTCTTTTGTACATCGTGGCTACTGTATTTGTTTTATTCATGGCTGTCGAAGATCCGGAAGCAAAAGTTTGGAACGGGCTATTCTGGGTAATACAATTATTTATCTGCATCAATGCAGTGGCAAAAAGTTTTTTGCAGGAAAGCCGTGGCCGCATGTTATATTTTTATTCCATTGCCGGGCCAAAAGATTTTGTACTGGCAAAACTTCTTTTTAATTCTGTGCTGATGCTGCTGATGAGTTTACTAAGCCTTGCATTGTTTTCTCTTTTTCTTGGCAACCCAGTTCAAAAATCATTTCAATTCATTGGCCTGGTATTGCTGGGTGGCTGGGGCCTGAGTCTTGTATTTACTTTTCTTGCAGCTATTGCAGCCAAAGCGCAACAAAATGCAGCCATCATGGCAATTCTTGGTTTTCCAATAATCATTCCGCAGTTAATGTTGCTGATGAAACTTTCCAATACTGTTTTCAGTTCTGCCACAGTCATTCCGCTTGCAACAGTTTTGCTTTTAATTGCATTAGATGTGTTAGTCGTTCTGCTTGCTGTTATTCTTTTTCCTTTTTTGTGGAAAGACTGAAGAAAGTACGAATAATGATGTACGAAGTACGATTTAAAACCATCCTATCGTTGAAAAGTCAAAGCCATTACAATTGTATTTCTCACTTCTAACTTCTTACATCTGACTTCTTACTTCGTACTTAATTTCCCCTTATTTTTGCTGCACCTTAAAACATGCAGCCATTCGCTGGCTGTATTTCAACAGCTCACTGCAATAATTATATGTATAAAAAGTGGTGGAAAATTCTAAGCGTAGTATTATTGGTTTACACATTTGTTGCCGGCTTACTTATTAATGTACCCTGGCATCCTCAATTGCAGGAAACTATCCGCAATCTTTTTTTTCATGTGTGCATGTGGTTTGGCATGATGATTCTGTTTACTGTTTCAGTTATCCATTCAATAAAATTTTTGCGTTCAAATAAACTGGAGCATGATATGGCTGCCCGGCATTATGCAGTCGTTGGCATTTTATTTGGATTGCTTGGGTATGCCACCGGCTCCATCTGGATGAGTTATACCTGGATTGATCCAAACAAAACTTTTATTGATTCTTTCAGCAGCATTGCCCGTGAACCAAAACTAATTGGAGCAGCAATAGCATTACTTGTATATGCAGCCTACCTCGTATTGCGGGATTCAATTTCTGATATGGATAAAAAAGCAAGAATAAGTTCTGTGTATAATATTTTTGCTTATGCCATGTTGTTTCCCTGCATTTGGATTTTACCAAGAATGTTACCAAGCCTGCATCCGGGTGGCAGCGAAGGAAACCCTGCATTAAATTTTAAAGACGCATCCCTGAATATGCGCCTGGTGTTTTATCCGGCTATAGCTGGCTGGACTTTACTCGGCGTATGGATTACCACACTGAAAATAAGATTGAGTATTTTAAAAGAAAAAAAGTTATCGCAATGAAAAAAATAATCAGCCTTTTGATATTTTCTTTTTTTACTATAGTAATTAAAGCGCAGGATGTGCCAATAGCCGATACCATGCGCAGCGAAGGAAAAATTAATGTAGTAATTGCTGTGATGCTTACAATTTTAATGGGAATTGTTCTGTACCTTATCCGCCTGGAAAGAAAAATTTCGAAACTTGAAAAAAATAATTAACCTGATCTTTTAAAATTTTAAATGTTTTTATATGTCTGCAAACACTGCTTATAGTTTTTTTGGAGCTGTAGAAAAAAGTTTTGACAAAGCTGCTAAATTCACTAATTGGGATCCCGGTCTTCTGGAACAGATAAAACAGTGCAATGCTGTTTACCGCATGCACTTCCCGGTTAAGATTGGCGATAAAATAGAAGTAATAAAAGCTTATCGTGTACAGCATAGTCAGCACAAAACACCCTGCAAAGGAGGCATTCGTTTTTCCACTACAGTAAATCTTGATGAGGTAATGGCGCTTGCTGCGCTGATGACTTTTAAATGCGCCATTGTAAATGTTCCATTCGGCGGAGCCAAAGGAGGTATAACTATTGACCCAAAAAAATATACTGTTTACGATTTAGAAAAAATTACCCGTCGTTATACTTCAGAATTAATCAAGAAAAATTTTATAGGCCCCGGTACTGATGTGCCTGCGCCTGACTATGGTACTGGTGAAAGAGAGATGGCCTGGATACTCGATACCTACACCACCATGCGGCCGGGTGAAATAGATGCTGCGGGTTGTGTAACTGGTAAGCCCATAACACAAGGTGGCGTAAGAGGAAGACGTGAAGCTACTGGTCTAGGAGTTTTTTTTGGAATTCGTGAGGTATGTAAGATGGAAGATATGATGAAGAAACTTGGTTTATCAACCGGCGTGGAAGGCAAACGTGTAATAGTGCAGGGCCTGGGAAATGTTGGCTACCATGCAGCAAAATTTTTTCGTGAAGGCGGCGCTAAAGTTATTTGCCTTGCCGAACATGATGGGGCGGTGTATAATGAAAATGGGTTGAATGAAGAAGAAGTGTTTCAGCATAAAAAGAAAACAGGATCAGTAAGAGAATTCCCCGGAGCAAAACATATTGACTCCAGTGAAGAAGCACTGGAACTGGATTGTGATATTCTTATTCCTGCTGCATTGGAAAACGTAATCAATGGAGAAAATGCAGCAAGAATAAAAGCAAAAATAATTGGCGAAGGAGCCAACGGACCTTTGACACCGGAAGCAGATGAAATTTTTATTGAAAAAGGAGTGTTGGTGGTGCCGGATATGTATTTGAATGCCGGCGGTGTTACCGTAAGTTATTTTGAGTGGTTGAAAAACCTGAGCCATGTACGCTACGGCAGAATGGAAAAAAGATTTACTGAAAATCTGAACACACATATACTTGGGCAGATAGAAGAGCTGACAACAAAAAGAGTAAGTGAAAGAGAAAGAGAATTTATCATGCACGGGCCAGATGAAGTGGATCTTGTGTACAGTGGGCTGGAAGAAACAATGATAACTGCAACAAACGAAATAATGAACTGCTGGAAAAGCAATCCTCAAATTCCTGATATGCGAACGGCTGCCTATGTAGTTGCCATAAATAAAGTAGCTACCAGCTATTCGGAGTTAGGAATATTTCCATAAAAGAACCAATACTAATTGCTACGATCCCATTCTGATTTTTCAGGATGGGGTTTTTTTTGTCTAAAAATGTTTTAGGAACCATTGCTTATTTATATAAAAAGGTGTGTAAATTGGAGAGTAAGCTGCAATTTTTCATGACCCGTTTAATAATTCCATACAGTGTTTTAATAATAGTTTACGGACTATTTATGACACTTCTAATTTTAGCAAGTCCTCATCATGTCGACAAAGACTTGTTAGTTGTAAATTTTTCATCTTTAGTTATTTTTCCGTTGACAGGGTATTTGTTATATAAAAGTTCAAATGGGCAGACAAAGAATAAAAGTTTAGTCAATGTGTTTCTACTTTTGACAGCATTAATTTTCACCTATTACAGTTATGATTTACTCAAAGACACAAGCGATGTTAGTTGGTTTGACTTCTTGCCATTAGCTGCTCTTATGTTGTCACTGCTTTTTTTAATTATTCCAGTGCAAAAAAGACAGCCTTTGCCAAAAGAAAGCGGCATTACAAGTTGGGAAGAATATTGGAAGATGTTTGACACATTATGTAACTCTCTTAATAATGACAACAAACAAATAGTTGTGACAGAATTAAAAGAGGCTCAAAAACATGTTAATGGCTTAACAGACGGCTGGTATGAGTTTCTCAATGAGTTTGAGAAAGTAAACAATACTCATAATAAAACATTTTCGACAGAACAAGCAATTTTGGCTAAGACACTAATTCAAAATTTAAAAAGTTCTTTAAACAACAGATAAAACTGAAGCCTACATTGGGTAAATGTTGCACAACCACAGTTTCAAAAATTCTCATCTATTGTTTCTCTTTACAGTCATTCTGAAGTTTAGATGCAGTAGCTATTATTAATGAGAGTCGTCTGCAGGCAAGAGACCTGATACCAGATCAACAATAACGGGGTTGCAAATAAAATTTACTAAATTTGATAAAAGATTTAACATGAGTATCACCGAGCAACTCGTAAATGATAAAAATGGCAATGCAGTAGCTGTATTAATCCCTGTTAACAGGTATAGGAAAATGAAGGAAATGCTGGAAGAACTGGAAGACATTAAAGCGTATGATAAAGCAATGAAACGCAAACATAGTTTTGTGCCTTTTCAGGAAGCTGTAAAAAGAATAAATGCAAAAAGAAAAAGCAAGGCATAATATATTGACTTGTCATTGATCGCTATGCTGAAAAGGAACTTGCCAAAGTTCCACCTCCTTTTTATAATAAGATTGTAAAAGCTGTTCATGATTTAACAGAAAATCCCAGACCATACGGGTACAAAAAACTGAGCGGTCGCCCTGGTTATAGAATTCGAATTGGAAATTACCGGGTTATTTACAAAATAGAAGATCAGATTCTTACTGTATTTGTAATAGAAATTGGGAATCGAAAAGATATTTACAAATAAATTGTTTATTACTTCACCCCCACTCCGGCATCCCCACAATCTCATTCAACTCCCCTCCCATTTTTTCCCAACCAAATGTATATTGCCCGTTGGTAATTAAAAGAAAAGTACAGGGAACAGAAATATGATACCGCAATACCTGCTGAAAAACTTTTTCGTCAAGAGCCACATCACCGGCTTTACATTCTACCAGCATCCA
>JANOJO010000619.1:0-2244 GCA_031418795.1 Bacteroidota bacterium
CGTTTCCGCCCCGACGGAACTTCGGGCATCATTAATATTGTGCTTAAAAAAAATATAAAGCTGGGCTGGAATGGAACCGTTACAGCCAATGCAGGCAATAAAGACAGGTACAACGGAAATATTGCTGCAAACTATAATCCCGGAAAAATAAATTTATTTGGCAGTTACAGTTTGCGGCAGGATAACAGGAAACGTACCAATAAAATTGACAGAACCTATTTTGATTCTGTTGGTAAAATCAACAGCTTTTATTATGAAACAAATACTTCAAAACTAAGGCCCGTTACACATTTTGCAAATATGGGCATGGATTATAATTTTAATGCACGGAACAGTTTTGGTATAAGCGGAAATTATTTTTACAGAAAACTTACTAAAAATGATGTTGTAAATAAATATACCTACAATAATCAAAATGTTTTAATTGAAAACTACGACAGGTTCAGGTATGATCCTGAATTTGAAAAACAAACCAGTATTGCAGCTTTCTTTGAACATAAATTTAAAAAAGCAGACCATGAGCTGAGGGCTGAGTTTAACAATTCCATGTCAAACGAAGTAGAAGATAACCGTTATTGGAACCTGTATTATTTGCCGCAAAGGCCCACTGAACCGGATAACACCATAATAAAACAAAAGGATAAAGAGAACCAGCTGACCATTGATTATACTTTGCCCATCAATGAAAGCAGCAGTATGGAACTGGGTTATGACGGGTCCTTCAATAAAAAAGACCTTGATTTTTATGGAGAATATTATGATACAGCCCGGCGAACATTTGTAAAAGATGTTGTAAAAACAAACCTGTTCTTATACAAAGAAAGCATCCAGGCAATTTATGTAACGTATCAAAAAAGTTTTGAAGCATTTGGTTTTTCAGCAGGACTGAGGGCCGAGCAGGTTAACTTAAAAGGGAATTTAGTAACCATAGATTCGCTGATACAAAATAATTATTTTAAGCTGTATCCTACACTGCATTTGAGTTACGAAATTGATGATGATAATGAATTACAGTTAAATTACAGCCGCCGTATAAACCGGCCCGACCCCGATGAACTAAATCCTTTTCCCGAATACCGTGACCCCCGAAACCTTTGGGCAGGCAATCCAAAACTATTGCCCGAAATTATTAACTCGGTTGAGTTTGGGTATAAATGGAAGAGTAAAAATTATTCATTTGTGCCAAGCTTCTATTACAGGTACCGTACCAATGGTTTTACAGAGGTTATAAAACCCATCAACGACTCTACTTTATTAACCACTTCCGAAAACCTGGCTAACGACCAGTCTGCTGGATTAGAATTAATTTTTAGCGCCAAAGCAGGAAAATTCTTTACCGGCAATTTAAGCGGCAATATTTTTTATAACCAGATCGATGCTTCAAATCTTGGCTATTCAAAAAATAAATCAATTGTTTCTTTCAGTGCAAATATGAATACAACATTTTCAGTAACAAATACCAGTATGATACAATTGAGCGCCAATTACCGGTCGGCAAGGTTAACACCCCAGGGTAAATCGTATGCACGGTTTGTGGCCAATATGGGCATGCGGCAGGATTTGTTTAAAAAGAAGCTGGCTTTAACACTTACTGTCTCTGATATATTTGCAACCGGCAAAGACAAACGTGAAATGAATTCATTGTATTTAAACCAAACATCAGTAGGAAGAAGGGATGTACAAATATTTTACATTGGTGCAAGTTATCGATTTGGAAAAACTAAAAAGGAACCTAAAGAACAAAAATTACAGTTTGATACTGAACAATAATTACTTTAATAAAAAAAATAAACCTGAACTTTAGGACGGCAAAATCCTGACTCTAAAAAGTTGTCAGCTTGAGGCACTCATGCACAGCATCCGGTGGATAAAAAAATTTAAGCTCTTTGCCAATGACAGTAAGAAAGAATTTTCTCAGCTTCGCTGCGAAAGAAGGTTTGCCACAAAGGCTCAATGGCACAAACCTGCCTGCCGGCAGGCAGGGTAGAAAAAATGCTTAGCATTTTTCCATAGTGTCTTAGTGCCTTCGTGGCTAATTAAATTTTTGTAAAAAATTGTTTATCAACCTTTTAAAGTACTTGTCATCAGCAGCTTGTCGAAGGCGGCGCAATTATTTAAGACACACTGTTATATACAAACCCGCCTTCGACATCCCGATAGTAATCGGGACAGGCTGACAGTAAATAACTACAATGTTTCTTTTTCTACTTATATAAAATTTACTGTTATATGAAAAAATATTTT
>JANOJO010000620.1:0-2730 GCA_031418795.1 Bacteroidota bacterium
TCGGATTTTCTTCTTTCTTCTCATTAAATTTTTTTTCCACCTCCTGGGCCTTATTAAAATCAAGTACAACGCCATTGATACAAAAACGAAGGCCTGTTGGTGCCGGGCCATCATTAAACACATGACCCAGGTGAGCTTTGCACCTGCCGCATTGTGTTTCAATTCTGCTCATACCAAGTGTATTATCAGGAATACTAATGATACTCTCTTTGCTGATGGGTTCATAAAAACTTGGCCAGCCACAACCGCTGTCAAATTTTGTATCGCTTTTAAACAATGCATTGCCACAAGCGGCACAATAGTAAGTGCCTTTGTCGTAAAAATTTTCATACTTACTTGTCCAGGGCCGTTCAGTGCCTTTCATACGGGCTATATAATAAACATCAGTTGGCAAAATCTTTTTCCATTCTTCATCCGTCATATTTACTTTGGTGGTATCAGTAGTTGAATAAACTTTGCTGCCTTCCTTTGTCAGGGCATGCTTCTTTTCTGTGCTATCCATTTTTTTTGAGTTTGTGTTATTAGAAGTTTGAGAACTGCATTGCTGGCAAAAACCTGCAATCAAAATTATTGTCAATATCTTTTTCATTGTAATCATTTCTTTGTTCTGCAAATTTACGTTTTATCTGTCTTGTTGGTTTGTCTTGCAAATGACAGCGGCAAAGGCTTAACATTTTGTTACAAACAGCCGTTCACCAATAAAATGAATTTGGTCTAATACCCTTCTATCAACGGTTTTTTGCTCAATGGATATTATATTTGTCATTCACCCAAAGCAAGCAAACGGAAATGTTTAATTTAATTTTGTTTGGCCCTCCCGGCAGTGGAAAAGGTACGCAATCAGAAAAACTGGTGGAAAAGTACGGGCTGATACATTTATCTACCGGCAATTTGCTGCGTGAGGAAATTGCAAACAAAACACCACTTGGCATTGAAGCAAAAAAATTTATGGATCATGGCCAGCTGGTGCCCGATGAAGTAGTGATTGGCATGGTGGATTCTTATTTTGATAAACATAAAGATGCAGCAGGGTTTTTATTTGATGGCTATCCCCGTACAGTAGCGCAGGCACAGTCACTGGATAAATTGCTTGTTTTGAAAAAAACCGATATTGCTTCGGTGCTTGCATTGGAAGTAACGGAAGAAGAGTTAGTAAAAAGATTATTGAACAGGGGGAAAAACAGCGGCCGGCCAGATGATACAAATGAAGAAGTAATCAGAAAACGATTTTCTGTTTATACCAATGAAACAAGTCCTGTGGCTGACTATTATAAAAAAGCAAGAAAGTTTAAATCTATAAAAGGCGAAGGGGCACTGGAAGAAATTTTTGCTGCACTTCGTCAAGCCATTGATAAAGCCATGGCATCACACCGCGATGGTTAAGAAAAACAAATGATGAACCAGCAAAAACTCGATTTTCTAAAAAAGGATTTTCTTCCTTTGCTGAATAATTTAACAGCAGATGCAAAAGGAAATTGGGGGAAGATGAATGGTCAGCAAATGGTGGAGCATGTTTCTGGGTTTTTTGCCGTGTCGTACGAAAAACTCAAATTCCCATTAGTAACTCCGGAAGATCATTTGCCAAAATATAAAGAGTTTTTGATGAGTGAAAAAGAATTCAGGGAAAATACAAAAGCTCCGGCACAAGTTTTACCCGATGAACCGATTGCTTTGCGAAATAAGAATATGCAGGAAGCCATGAATGTTTTGGAAAAATCTGTACATAATTTTTTTGCATACTTCAGCGAAAACCCTGAAAAGAAAACAATGCATCCTGTTTTTGGCGAATTGAATTTCGAAGAATGGGTGCAGCTACATCACAAACATGTCATTCATCACCTGAAACAATTTGGTTTAATCGCCTGACAATTTATTCCTCAGCTTAGCTTCGTTTTAGCACCGTGGTTTTCATTATTCTTCAATTTAATTTTTCAGATACCTTTATCATTCCAAAAAAATTAAAAGACCGATATGAAACTTGAAAACTATATAACGGGCAAATGGATTACTGGCGACGGTGATGGACAAACACTTTTTAATGCGGTTACCGGCGAAGCAATTGGCGCGGCTACAACAAAAGGACTGGATTTTAAGTCAATCACAGATTATGCAAGAGGAGTCGGCAATCCTAATCTGCGTAAGATGACTTTTCACCAACGGGGTAATATGCTGAAAGCATTGGCTCTGTATTTGAGAAATCATCTGGATAAATTTTATAAAATAAGTTATCAAACCGGTGCAACAAAAGCAGATAGCTGGGTGGATATTGAAGGCGGCATTGGAAATCTTTTTGCCAACGCATCACTAAGAAGAAAATTTCCTGATGAAATATTTTGTATTGATGGCGAAAGTCATAACCTGGGTAAGAATAATACATTTATGGGTACACATATACTGGTACCCAAAGAAGGAGTGGCCATTCATATCAATGCTTTTAATTTTCCCGTGTGGGGCATGATGGAAAAGATTGCTGTGAATCTTTTAGCAGGTATGCCCGCCATTGTAAAGCCTGCATCTATTACTTCATTTCTTACAGAGGCTGTTGTAAAAGAAATTATTGCCAGCAAAATTTTACCCGAAGGAGCATTGCAACTTATTTGCGGCAGCGCCGGTGATTTATTAGATCAAGTTACATCACAGGATGTGGTTACGTTTACCGGCAGCGCATCAACAGGGCAAATGCTGAAAGCAAATAAAAAAATAATGAGTGAGAATGTTCCTTTTAATATG
>JANOJO010000621.1:0-6779 GCA_031418795.1 Bacteroidota bacterium
CAAGCTCCCAGATACATTGGTTATTTATAATAATACTAAATTTAATATTATAGGAGATTTTTCTTATTTGCTTCATGGAGAAAATAGTAAAACCAGAGAAGTGTTATTTGGCTCTCAGTTATTAAACTATTTAACGGTTGGTGGTGGTAAAGAACTTTTGAAAGACGAGATTAATTATTTTAAAACAAATTTTCCTGTCAGTATATATTTAGTACCTATAATTAATCTTGAGAATAAAGAAAAAGAAAAAGGGCAAAACACAATATTTGCTGAAAGGTATTTCAGTTATACCCCAGCCAATATTCTGGATTCAACTGGAGAAATAAATGACTTATTTAATGATGTTAATTTTCTTCGAAATCAAATTACATATGTTGATGTTTGGGCAACGTGGTGCGGTCCTTGTATTCGCGAAATGAAATACAATTATCCATTGGACAGCCTTCTTTATGCCTATAAAACAAACCGACTTTATATATCAATTGATGGAATTCAAGATACTTTGAAATGGAAGAAAACGATTTCTAAATTAAAACTTGGCGGTTATCATATTATTGCAAATGATAGTGTACAAAAATTTTTAACAAATAGATTTGGATTAGGCAGTAATCTGCTTGCTATTCCCATCTATTTTATTATTAAGAACGGGAAGATTGTAATAGAGAATGCTTATCCACCAAGTGATTTTAATAAATTAAAAGATCAATTACTCGGGATTATGAAAAACGAGAACTAATCTTTTCTACTCTTGTTGATGATTGACCCTTTCCTTGGATTTTTTCAGAATTAGTGGTCAGTGAAAAAATTGATAATGCCTTTCTTTTTCTATAACCAACCTGAAAGAATAGACTGTGGCCCCACCTGCCTGCGTAAGATGATATGCTGAGATTAAAATAATGGTATCGTTTGAAGTTCTTTGTACAAAGCCATTCGGAAGTAGCGGTTGCGCAGCTGCTGCCAATGAGTGGAACCGCTTATTACTCCTCTGCCTGTCCTGAGCTTGTCGAAGGATTAGGCAGGGGAGCCGTAGGTGGTAAAGAGTAATAAGCAAGTTGTAATAAGCGGAGGTTTAAAACAACATTTTTAATTTTTAAAACTTTTAATTATGAAAAAGTTACAAAACTTGGGCAGAAGCCTGAGTAAGGATGAACAGAAGAAAATTATAGGTGGGTATGAGGAGGAAAGCGGTAATTGCACAATTTCTTGCTCTCATACAGTTGGAAATACTACTACTGTATGGACCTGTAAAAAAATTACATATCAAGGTCAAACTGCTGGATGTAGTTGCCCTAATACTCTGGGAACCGGTTGTAGTAGTTGATCAAAAAAAGATTCCCAAGTTTTAAAAATGTGGGGCTAAGAGTTATTTAGCCCTACATTTTAAATTATCTAATAAAATGTAATAGCTCAGAAATAATACCTCAAAAAATGAATCATGAGAATATTTAAAGTTCCTATTTTATGTTTTTTTCTATTTGTTTTTTTTGCCAATTTATATGGCCAGAAAAGATTTTATGTTACAATAAAGATTTCACAAGAAATAGCCATCGAAAAATTAAGCATTGAATATGATAATGGTAAGAAAATAATTAAATCAAAAGAATTGATCAAAAATTGGAAGCTGACTATAGAAGATAGCTTCTACTCAAAATATGCCTTGATTATTCTTACTTATCCTGACACAAATAACAGTTTATTTAATAACCGGATATTTATTACGGAAAAGAAAGCAAGCATCGAAATTTTAAATAGAAAAACCAATTCTTCGGTACAAAATCCCTTATTAAATATAAAATTAAAAAATGCTATCGAAATAGAAAAGACTTATGGAGCTAGAAAGTTAGCTGCAATCTTGAAATATGAAAACGAGGATATGATAAAACTTCTTAGGAATTATGGTAGCCAAGTTGGAGTTAATGACTCCATAAGTAAAGTATTCAATGATAAGGCAAAGCATATTGATGATATTAAATTGGATTTTATAAAGAGAAATAAAAACTTATATTATTCTTTTTGGGTTTTTAGGACCGAAATATCCCTTCTTTTAAATTATAAATCTCCTAATACGTTATTGGATATATTCAACAAATATTTTTCTAAAAGTATAAAATATAGCCTTGAGGGATTTCAAGTTAAAAACCTATTACTAGGTAGGTTACATGGGAGAAATAACTGGATGGCTCCAGACTTTACAACTAAAGATATATTAGGGAATTCAGTATCCTTAAGAAAATTTCAGGGTAAATATTTGGTAATTAACTTTTGGGCATCATGGTGTGTTCCATGTATTTATCATATACTTCAACTAAAAGGAATTAAGGATTCAGTCGATCAAAACAAACTACAAATAATCTCGATTTATAGTGATAAAGATTTTGCGAAATTCAAAGATGCTATTAGGGTATATCAAATGGATTGGATAAATGTTTTTAATGATGAGGAACTAATTAATAAATATGGCAAAAGATCATTACCTGGATTATATTTAGTAGATCCAACTGGCAAAATTGTTTGTAACAACTATGAAGATGGCGATGATCTTTTCTTTATGAAACTTAGAAACCTTTAATAGAGGGATATTTTAGTATTAAAAGTGTAAATAAATCTTATTTTGGAATAAATACTTTTTTCCATTCTATGGGCAACACGATGCAATAGACTGCGGCCCCACCTGCCTCCGCATGGTAGCAAAGCATTATGGTAGAAATATTTCATTACAAACAACAAGTGATAAAACACAAATAGGGAAAGAGGGAGTAAATAATCATTTCAAAAACCAATTGGCAAGTAACAACATGTTAATAGTTATCCAAAAACCAAACATCCATTTAATAAGATCAATCTTGTCCTTGTTCATCTTTTCAATCAGGTCTATTTTATCCTGCTTAGGTAAGAAAAAATCTTTTTTTTCATCAATAAATTCATTTGTATTCACGGTTACGAAGATAAGAATGAAAACATATTTATGAAAGCCTTTCCCTTTTACAAACAACCCGACTCCATGGACTGCGGCCCTATATGCCTGCGCATGGTAGCAAAGCACTATGGTCGTAATATTTCATTACAAACATTAAGAGATAAAACACAGATAGGTAAAGAGGGAGTAAATAAAATTTATTTAATAAAGAGCTTTATAAAAGCAAATATGGCGCCTAATTGTGTAACCCAAAATACAAATGCCCAAAGAATGAGTTTGGTTTCTGTTTGTGTAAGTTTTACTTCAAGCCTGTTAATATCTTCTTTCGTGGCAAAACTGTCTTTCTTATTTTCAAAAGACTGTGTAACCTGCTCTTTCAAAAGTCCAACAAAATCTTCCGCCTCTTTTTCACCAAATTTAGTTTTTAAAAGGTTGTATAACCGTATTTCTGATATATTAAGTGTTTCAGCCATACCCCAAATTTATACTTTTCATATTAAAAAATGAAATTCTTCCCCTTCTATAAACAACCAGACTCCATGGACTGCGGCCCCACTTGCCTGCGCATGGTAGCAAAACATTATAACAGAAATATTTCATTACAAACATTAAGAGATAAAACACAAATAGGTAAAGAGGGGGTAAATCTTCTTGGTATCAGTGAGGCAGCAGAAGCGGTTGGTTTCCGTACACAATCAATAAAACTTACTTACAATACATTAATAGAAGAAGCAAGGCTGCCAGCAATTATACACTGGAAACAAAATCATTTTGTTGTTTTATACAGAGTAAAAAAGAATAAGCTGTTTGTAGCAGACCCGGCAAGAGGATTAATAACCTTCACCCCACAGGAATTTAAATCAAATTGGATAAGTGATAAAGAAGATGGGCAAGAAGATGGAGTGGCTTTATTGCTTGAACCTGCTCCTGCTTTTTATGAAAACAGAGATGAGATAGAAGAAAAACAAAAAACAGGATTAGCATTCAAGAATATTTTTAACTACATACTTCCTTACAAAAAATTAATCTTTCAACTTTTTATTGGCCTGGGCGTTGCCAGTTTATTACAACTCTTTCTTCCTTTTCTTACACAGAGTGTGGTGGATACGGGTGTAAACACAGGCAATATTCATTTTGTTTATATCGTATTGTTGGCACAGTTGGCTTTGTTTGCCGGCAGATTGGTAGTGGAGTTTGTACGTGGCTGGATACTGCTGCACATCAGCACCAGGATAAATATTTCCATACTCACCGATTTTCTTATCAAACTGATGAAGCTGCCCGTAAGTTTTTTCGACAGCAAACATACCGGCGATATTCTGCAGCGGATGAATGATCATCAACGGATAGAATCTTTTCTTACCGGCTCATCACTCAATGTTTTATTCTCGCTTATCAATCTTGTAATTTTTTCTGTAGTGCTGGCGGTATTTAATGTTTACATATTTGCCGTGTTTGCCATTGCCAGTATTCTTTATTCAGTGTGGGTAATTCTTTTTCTTAAAAAAAGAAAAGTATTGGATTATAAACGATTTGATATTGCGTCAAAAGAGCAAAGCATCACCATACAATTAGTACAGGGTATGCAGGAAATAAAACTGAATGGTGTGGAAAAACCAATGCGCTGGGCATGAGAGCGGTTGCAGGCAAAACTTTTTAAGCTCAGCATGAAAGGCCTTTCATTAAATCAATGGCAGCAGGCAGGCGCATTTTTTATTAATGAAGGTAAAAATATTTTTATCACTTTTCTTTCTGCCAAAGCAGTTATTGACGGGCAAATGACATTAGGCTCCATGCTTGCAGTACAATATATCATTGGACAACTGAATAGCCCGATAGAGCAGATGATTGGTTTTGTACAAAGCTGGCAGAATGCAAAGATCAGTATGGACAGGCTGAATGAAATTCATACACTGGAAGATGAAGAACCGGCAGAGAGAAATTTGTTGCAGGAGTTGCCAATAAATTTTCAGAGAAAGATTGTGGGAGGCAGCCCCACCAACCTCCCCGAAGGGGAGGCTTTAGCATCAACACAAGGCTATCTTGTTGACGACTCTGTACTTTTAATGAATAGTTTTATTGAAGAGAAATCTTCGGCAAGCGGGGTTAGTGAATGGGTCACTCCCCTTTCGGGGGAGCCGGAGGGGGCCGTAGTCTTTTCCAATGTTTCATTCATTTACGCAGGTGCAGGCAACGAACCGGTTTTAAAAAATATCAACCTGAAAATTCCAAAAGGGAAAACAACAGCAATAGTGGGAGTGAGTGGCAGTGGTAAAACAACTTTATTAAAATTGCTTTTGAAATTTTATGAACCACAGCGGGGAGAAATAAAGTTAGGAACCACATCACTCAGTAATATCAGTCATAAAAAATGGAGAAGCCATTGTGGTGTAGTGATGCAGGAAAGTTTTATGTTTTCTGACAGCATTGCAAAAAATATTGCTGTGGGTGTGGAGAAGGTGGATATGGATCGTTTACGGCAAGCAACAGACATTGCCAATGTAAAAGATTTTATAGAGGAACTCCCGCTTGGTTACAATACAAAAATTGGTGCTGAAGGCACAGGCATCAGTATGGGACAAAAGCAACGCATACTCATTGCAAGAGCTATCTATCGCAATCCTGATTTTATTTTTTTTGATGAAGCCACCAACAGCCTCGACTCCAATAATGAAATGGTGATTATGAAAAAGCTTGATTCTTTTTTTAAAGGAAGAACAGTGGTAATAGTTGCACACCGGCTTAGTACGGTAAAGAATGCCGATCAGATTGTTGTTTTAAACAAAGGAATAATTGCAGAAAAAGGAACACACCAGGAATTAGTAAACCTGAAAGGAGAATATTATACACTGGTGAAAAATCAATTAGAGTTGGGGAACTAAGCCCTCCCCGTCATTACGAGCAAAGCGAAGCAACGAGGAGGGGGCTTGCATTCACACAGCACGGATATTCGATAAGTCTTTTAAATCTCATGAGCATGACAGAACAAATTCAATTCAAGAAAACTTTCAGGGAGGAACTAATTTCTGATGAAGTGCAGGAAGTAATCAGTTATCGTCCTCACTGGATTATTAGAAAAGGTAATGTCGCTTTCCTGTTAATAATCTTAATGCTGCTGTCACTTACCTGGTTTATAAAATACCCGGATATAATAAATGGAAGTGCAAGGTTGCTTGCAATAAATCCGCCCAAACTTGTAAGTGCAAAAACAGAAGGCAAACTGATGAAACTTTTTGTAACGAATGAACAATGGGTACAAAAAAACCAACATCTCGCTTATTTGGAAAGCACAGGTGAGTACAAAGAAGTGATGATGCTAAAAGAATGGATTGATGAAACAATTATTTCCACACAGGCGGATGAATATGAAAAACTAAATTCAAACCCGTTGCCGTCATTTACAAATCTTGGTGAACTACAGTCAAACTACCAGTTATTTCAAAATGAGTTTCTTCAAACAAAACAAACACTCGCAAGCGGCTACTTTCAGAAAAAAAGAAATGCACTTGAAAAAGATTTGCAATACCTGGCTTCATTAAAGAATAATACATACCAGCAGCAACAGATTTCAGCAGAAGATAAGCAGTTGCTGGATGATGAGTATAAAGCTTATGAAAAGCTGGCTGAAGAAAAAGTAATAGCGCCACTTGAACTGAACCAGTATAAAAGCAAGTTGCTGGCAAAAGAACAAAGCATGAAGCAAGCCAGCTCACAATTAACAAATAGTGATATAAGCAGCCATAGTAAACAAAAGGAAATACTTGATTTGCACAAAACAGTAACTGATCAGCAGCAGCAGTTTCATTCTTCCCTGCTTGAATTAAAAAGCCAGGTGGAGAAATGGATACAGCAATATGTACTG
>JANOJO010000622.1:0-8447 GCA_031418795.1 Bacteroidota bacterium
CACTGAAACCTTTCCTGAATTTTTATCCAAAAAAAATACAGACACTGGTGCTGGTAGAAAGAAGCCATACCAATTTTCCTGTGCGGCCTGATTATGTCGGGCTTTCCATTGCCACTACATTGCAGGAACATATTTATGTGGAAGTGGATGGTGATGAAATTACCGGAGCCTATCTGCAATAGAAGCCCACCCATCCCGATAGTTATCGGGACCCAAAGGGAGGGCTTCGCATCACACAGCCCCGAAAGTTGAATAGAACTATAAGATTTAAAATTCATTTATGAGTAGTGTTGAGAGAAAAAAGTATTTCCGACAGGCAGGCCATGTGTGTTGATGGCCTTCCCTATAAATCGGGATCGGGAGGAGGCCGGTTCTAGAAATGTATTGCATGTGCCCTCAATTTTCCATTTGAAAATTCAAGACTTGGAGCAGGAAATTTGAATGAACTTAAAAAGGTAAGTAGAAATTTTACACCTTTCTTATTTGTTTTAATTTTACTCAGGTCAATATCCGGTGCTAGAAACCATTGACGGTAGCGTTTAATATCAGTACGATCAAAAACAATATTTCCATTTTTATCTGTTCCAATATTTTGTTCACCACCAAATAAACCCTCAGCACCATAGCCCACTGACAGCGATAGCCATTCCGGCAGTTTTGAATTTTTAAAAAATGGTTTCAGGTTGATGCTTGCCCAGTATGTTTGCCCATTATAATCTTTTAATAACCGCTCCAGGTTAGTTTTACCAAAAAGCTCATCGCTTCTTTCATTGAGTTGTGATTCACCATAAACTTTTTTATGAAAAGAAAATTTTAATTTGATTCGCTGATCATCCCAGGCAAGTTCCTGTGCTACCAATGCACCGCTGCCCAGAATATTTGTAGCAAAATCACTCCAGCTCCATCCCCATTTTTGGCTAAAGCCATCCAGAGTTTCAATAATGGTTAAATAAGCTGCTCCGCTCATGCCTCCAATCCATATTCTTTTTTTTCTTTCAATGCCTGTCCATCGCCAAAGTTCCATACTGCCACGGCTGGCAATGTAAGAACTATAAAGATGGCCAACCTTATCTACCTGTAGCCATTCCCTGGAATCATTGAAAGTATGAAAACCGGTTTGCGGATAATCTTTGTACCAGGCAGAATAAAGTCCAGCCATTACAGCACTGTATCCAACAACATTGCCAATGGCAACAAGGCGGATGCGATTTTTATTGGGGGCAGCGCTGAAAGAAGTAAGAGAACCCTGCAAAGAGTTTGAAATCACTGGTGATATATTTCCCGAAGTATCCTGAGAATATGAATTAAGGTTCAGGAATACGAAACTGGTAATGATGAGCAGAATAAAAAACGCTGATTTGTACGGGGCAAAAGAAAAAGAATTTTGCACAGGAGCTGATTTCATTAAACAAAAATACGTTTCCTGTTGCTTTTCAGTTTTTAAAGCCAAAGGTTGTAATTGCTTTTGCCTAAAAGGTTTAAAAACTTATCTTTGCCGCCCTGATGAAATTTTTTCAAAAGGATCAATTCTTTTTAATAATGGTCCGGTAGCTCTCCCGATTCTTATCGGGATGAATAGAGCATCCCGATAAGAATCGGGAAGGTCATTGGTTGAATACTAATTTTGAAGTTCTTATTATTTGGTCCGGTAGCTCAGCTGAATAGAGCACAAACCTTCTAAGTTTGGGGTCATTGGTTTGAATCCAATCCGGATCACAAAGCGTTCTGTTTTATGCAGGACGCTATTTTAATTACAGGATTATGTATTTAGTTCGAATTGTCAATCTTTATTTAACTGTCATGAACTAATTTGCAGGTGGCACTTGCTTTTTAATCTTTATATAAGCAGCTACAATGCCCCAATGGAAATATAGTCTTGCCTTTTTGTTCTTAGCTGTTTTACTAATAACGGGGGTTCCCATATTTGCCCAGGATGTTAAAGACAAAAAACAATCACTTGATAGTTTCCTTCTCCGGCAAAAAGGTATTATCGGCGACTTGGCAGATAACCTCATGACCGATACCCTTAAAGAGATCAACGCGGATTTGCTCCGCAACGATATACCATTCCAGCCATATAAAGACCGGGTGATAAGACATATAAAAGTTCAGTCACTTGAGTTTGGTGTTTCTATTGCGGATACTTCCAAACGTGCATCTGATAAATTGAAAAGACTTGCTGATAAACTTCATAGTGATACAAGGGAATTTGTGATCCGCAACAATTTATTTTTTGCAGAGGGAGAAAAATTATCGCCTTACCTGCTGGGCGATAATGAAAAGCATCTACGTGATCTTTCTTTTTTGCAGGATGCGAGAATAAAAGTGATACCTGTCAGGGGAAGCAGGGATTCAGTAGACATCCTGATTCTTTCAAAAGATGTACTTTCTATTGGCGGTAGTTTCAATATACACAGCTCTAAAAGTTTGGCCTTAGCTGTCAGTGAAGATAATTTCAATGGTAGGGGAGATAAAATACAGGTTCAGGGACTGATGGACCTGAACAGGGAACGGAAACTGGGATATGGGTTTGAATTCATAAACAGAAATATGGGTGGAAGTTTTGTGAATGCAGCAATTGGTTTTACTACTTACAACAGATCAATCAGCAACGGAAGAAAAGAAGAAACTAATGTATATCTCAGGTTGACAAGACCACTGGTCAACCGGTTTATGAAATGGACCTATGGTGCGGAAATGGAATTACATGAAACACATAATTATTATAATACGGACTCGCTGTATCAACAGGATTTTAAATACAAATATAATCGCATTGATACATGGGGAGCCTGGAATATGGATGCTGATAAAACAGATGGTAATAATGATAAGGCCCGCATACGCCGGCTGATTGGTCTGCGGGTATTGCAACAAAATTTTGAAAATAAGCCTTTAAAATATACCAACGGGTATAACTATAATTTCGCTGACATGAAAGCCGTACTGGGGGATATATCTATATTCAGGCAAAATTTTTATAAGACACAATATATTTATGGATTTGGAAGAAATGAAGATGTACCGGAAGGCATGGATGTATCATTCACGGTGGGCTGGACAAAAAATGATGAAAGGGTACGGCCCTATACAGGTATAAATTTTAATCATTATTATTTTACGGGCCACCATGATTACCTGAATATTTTTTTTGGATCGGGCGGATATTTTTATAAAAGAAAACTGGAAGATATAGATGTGGTAGGAAAAATTGATTTTTTCACCCGGCTGTATTACCTGAAAAGAAATTGGAAGCAGCGTATCTTCCTCAGTGCAAGTGCTACCCGGCAGTTTAATAATTTATTAAGTGAACCCCTGCGGCTTGAAAGTGAATATGGTCTGCAGGAAGTAAGAAATAATTTCCAGGGTGGTGATTACAGAATTGCAGGAAAAATGGAAACGGTTTTCTTCAGCCCCCGGTCAATATTATATTTCAGGTTTGCACCATTTGTCTTTGTCAATTCTGCGCTTATCCATTTAAAAGTGGATAGCGTTTACGACAGTAAGCTATTCTCTTCAATTGGCGCAGGCCTCCGGATACGTAATGAGAGCCTGATTTTTGGCACTATTGAATTAAGAGGAATGTTTTTCCCGCGAAAAAATTTCTACAATGAAAACTGGCGTCTTGAAGTAAAATCGAAAATCCGTTTCAAATACAACCAGGAGTTTATTAAGCGACCCGAATTTGTAAGAGTGAATTAATCAATACAACTTTGCTGCAGTAATAAGAATTACAGAAATAATATATCAGGTGGCGGTAGACCCAAATCTTTTAATTTGCAGACATAATTGCTTCTATGAATAAGATTTTCAATTACGGAATTGACCAGTTAACCATCGGAAAAACCATTGCCATTGCATCGGGTAATATAAAAGCTGTATTCAATGAACTGGCCATAAAAAAAGTAAAAACCAGTCAGCAACATGTTCGGCAAATAGCAAAAGATAATAAAACTGTGTACGGAATAAATACCGGCTTTGGAATTCTTTCCAACACAAAAATATCTTCAGAAGATACAGCAACACTTCAGTATAAAATATTACAGAGTCATAGTGTGGGTGTGGGAGATCCCATACCTGCCGAAGTGGCCAAACTGATGATGATAACAAAAGTGCATGGACTGTCACAGGGATATAGTGGTGTACAATTATCTACACTGGAAAGAATAACATGGCATATAGAAAATAATGTGATACCAGTTGTGCCAGAAAAAGGTAGTGTAGGAGCATCTGGTGATTTAGCGCCGCTTGCCCATTTATTTTTGCCATTGATTGGTTTGGGTGAATGTTATTATAAAGGAAAAAGAAAAAGCACAGCTGAAATTTTCCAGGAAGAAAAAATAAAAGCCATTCAACTCGGGCCAAAAGAAGGTCTTGCTTTAATCAACGGCACACAATTCATTTTATCATTTGCAGTAAAAGCTGTTCAAAGAATGCATAACTGTCTCGAAGCAGCCGATATAATTGGTGCCATGAGTTTGGAAGCATTGACAGGAACCAAAGCACCCTTTGATGAACGATTGCATAATCTTCGGCCATTCAATGGAAATAAATTAGTGGCGCAGCGGTTAAGATTATTATTGAAAGATTCTGACATCATGCAAAGTCATGTGGATTGCGGAAGAGTGCAGGATCCTTATTCTTTGCGTTGCATGCCACAAGTGCATGGTGCCAGCCGCAATGCTTGGTTGCATTTAAAAGAATTAACAGAAATAGAATTGAATTCTGTAACCGACAATCCAATAATACTCGGAGCTGATGATACAATAAGTGGTGGAAACTTTCATGGACAACCACTTGCATTGCCATTAGATTACTGCTGCTTTGCTGCGGCTGAAATTGGAAATATAAGCGACCGTCGTTGTTATTTATTACTGGAAGGTAAATGGGGATTGCCCATGTTGCTGATGAAAGATGTGGGTTTGAATTCCGGTTTTATGATTCCGCAATATACAACCGCGGCATTAGTATCAGAAAATAAAACTCTTTGTTTTCCTGCAAGCGCTGATAGTATTCCAACATCGCTTGGTCAGGAAGATCATGTCAGCATGGGTAGCATCAGCGGCAGAAAACTGAGCAGGGTCTTGGATAATCTTGAATTTATTCTCGCTATAGAATTACTTACTGCCTGCCAGGCAATTGAGTTTCGCCGGCCACTAAAAAGCTCTGAATTGCTGGAGTTTGCCCATGACTATGTTCGTGAATTTGTGGGCTTTGCAAGCGAAGACAGAATTTTCGCTGACGATATAAATAAAGTAGCTGGAATCATCAAAGATTTTTCTTTTGTAGAGAAAGTGAATGAGTTTGCGTTGACTAAGAAATCCCTTTTGAATACCAACTATTCCTATTTTAATATATAACCAAAGAGATCATGAATTAAAATAATTTAGGAGACAGCTTCTTCGCAAAAAATGGCGTTCTCCTGTTCTCTGCAATTAGAAAAAATTATTACATTTTTACAACAGACTCAAGGGTCAATTCAATCATCGGTATCAATGCTTTTTCTCTTTCATCAGCCGAAATTTTTTCATGTGTGGGAATAATATCGGAAACAGTGAGAATAGTGGCTGCAGATTTTTTCAGATACCTGGCGTTTGCAAACAAAGCAAATGCTTCCATTTCTGCAGCAAGGCTTTTATATTTTTTTACAATAGCGGGTTTACTATTTGCCTGCCTGTAAAAAACATCACCTGAATGAACAGAACCTGTTTTCAGTTCCATATGCAATTGTTTGGCTGTTTCATTTAATATATCAAAAGCTTTGCCCTGGTGCTTAAACTGATCTTTTTTATAACCATATGCACATGCAGCATAGGTGGATTCGCTGCAGGCAGTTTCTGCATTTATCAAATCAAAAAGTTTTAGTTTTTTGCTATAAGCGCCGCAGGTACCAATGCGGATGATGCAGTCAGCTTCATATTCTGTATATAGTTCAAATGAATAAATGCCGATGGAAGGACAACCCATGCCGCTTGCACCAATAGTTAGCGGTTTATTTTTATACATGCCGGTAAAAAAATAAATATTGCGGGTGCTGCTCACCAGCTTTACATTTTGTAAATAATTATCAGCTATATATTTTGCCCTTAATGGATCGCCGGCCAGTAAAACTGTCTTTTCTATTTCTCCCGGCTTTGCACTGATGTGAATACTCATAGCTAAAAGTTCTTAGTGCTGAAGATATTTATTTTATCAGAGATTAACGACTTTTGTATTTAAGCGCTGAGAACATGAGCTAAGGTGTTTACGCAGAAACGCTCTGAGCTAACTCAGAGTTCTCCTGTTCTCTCCTATAAAAAAAATATTATGATAACTACATCACAACGCTACGATGCAATAAAATACGCCACCCCAACAGGCACAAAACTTAATTGTAAAGGCTGGATACAGGAAGCAGCTTTAAGAATGTTGTTAAACAACCTTGATCCTGAAGTAGCAGAGCGACCAGATGATTTAATAGTATATGGCGGAAGAGGTAAAGCAGCAAGAAACTTTGAAGCATTAGATAATATTATTGCTGCATTAAAAATATTGGAGAATGATGAATCACTTTTAATACAAAGCGGCAAACCCGTTGGCATTTTAAAAACACATAAAGACGCACCACGGGTATTAATAAGCAATAGCCAGCTTGTTCCTAACTGGGCCAACTGGAAACATTTTGATGAACTGGAGAAAAAAGGATTGATGATGTACGGACAAATGACTGCAGGAAGTTGGATATATATCGGCTCACAAGGAATTGTACAAGGAACATTTGAAACTTATGCTGCTGTTGCAGATAAACATTTCAGCCCCCCTGCCTCCACCGGTTGGCGGAGGGGTCAAGAAACATCTCAATCAACAAAGGAGTCTTCCAAGAACCCCCCTTCGGGGGGCAGGGGGGCTTCTCTCAAAGGAACATTGAATGTAAGCGCAGGATTAGGTGGAATGGGAGGCGCACAACCTTTAGCAATAACAATGAATGAAGGTGTTGCCTTGATTGCCGAAGTGGAAGAATGGCGGATAGATAAAAGAATTGAAACAAAATATCTGGACGAAAAGTACACTAACATTGATGAGGCAATAACCCGCAGCTCACAGCTCAAAGCTCAAGGCCTGGCAGGAAGCATAGGCGTTCTTTGCAATGCTGTTCATCTACTACAAAGACTGATTGAAAGAAATATTATTCCCGATACACTTACTGACCAGACCAGTGCTCATGATCCATTGATTGGTTATATACCACACACATTAAATAATGAACAGGCAAATGTGCTGCGTGAAAAAAATCCTGATGAATATTTAAAACTGAGTTATGAAAGTATGTACCTGCATGTACAACTCATGTTGCAGTTGATGGATAAAGGCGCAATAACTTTTGATTATGGAAATAATATCCGTGCAAGAGCATTGGAGTATGAAAGCCAAAACTCAAATTCCAAAATACAAATTCCAAATTCCACTCCCGGAAGATGCTTCGACTTTAAAGGCTTTGTACCTGAATACATCCGTCCGCTTTTTTGCGAAGGCAAAGGTCCGTTTCGGTGGGCGGCACTGAGTGGAGATGAAAATGATATTGCTGTTACAGATGAAGTAGTGCAGAAATTATTTCCGCACAATAAATCAATGATGCGATGGATGAAAATGGCGAAAGAAAAAATTGCATTCCAGGGATTGCCTGCACGTATTTGCTGGCTCGGTCAGGGCGAAAGAGAAAAAGCCGGACTTGCATTTAATGAATTAGTACGAAGCGGTAAAGTAAAGTGCCCAATTGTAATTGGCCGCGACCATCTCGATACAGGAAGTGTGGCATCGCCCAACAGAGAAACAGAAGCAATGCTTGATGGCAGTGATGCTGTTGCCGACTGGCCCATATTAAATGCATTGGTAAATACTGCCGGCGGCGCCAGTTGGGTATCGCTGCATCATGGCGGTGGGGTAGGTATGGGTTACAGTATTCATGCAGGTATGGTGATAGTTGCAGATGGAACGGATGATGCTGAACAAAGATTGAAAAGAGTATTAAGAAATGATCCGGGGATGGGAGTGATTAGACATGCTGATGCAGGTTATTCTGTTGCTCAACAGACAGCAAAAGATCATAACCTTGATATTGGCGATAGAATAAATAAAATTTAACCGGCGGAAGTCCCGCCGCATGGCGGGGCGGAGGCGGGGTATGAGATAGCAAAAGAAACTGCAAAGAAGAATGAATTTGACATCAATGAACGACTTTCTTAAGCCCCTCCTTCGGAGTGCTTGTCCCGACCATTCTGGAGGTTTGGAGAGGCTTGCGAAAGAACATGGGTTGGATATAGAAAGTAAGTTGTAGATTTTTAAACCCCTCGATTTTGATGCGTTTAAAATCTAATCCCGTCGAATTCGACGGGTTTAATATAATATAGCAAACTTCAAAGGGGTCGAATTCGACCCCTTTGAAGTTTAATTATGGCGAATTCGACATA
>JANOJO010000623.1:0-2722 GCA_031418795.1 Bacteroidota bacterium
ACCTGCAATAGGTGACGATTGTACAGGTTGGTAAACTTGTTCGTTTAACTGAATAGGACCAATATCAATTACTTTTTCAGCAGTTACATAATTCAACCCGGTATACATTATCATAAATATTCCAATTACAATTATAACAATGCCTGCTATTTTTGATTGCATATTTTTATTTTTAAATGTTTTAAACTGTTAAGCCCTTTTTATAAGTTGCAGGATATAATCACATCTGTAGTTTTGAGATCCTTTATCCCGTCTGATAACCAATAATAATACTTTTAAAAGATGCCGGGAGTTAATGCTGGTTTAGGGACGCAGGTGAAACGATTTTTTTTTATGATCCTGCGTAAAAATATTTTTAAATGAATATTAAATTCTTCAGGATTTTCCATATTTGTTAAATGACCGGCATGTTCCAGTATTGTCAGATAAGAATTCTGAATATTGTCATGCAGCAACCGGGCGGCTGCAGGAGGAGTGATTTTATCTTCTTTTCCAACCATGATAAGTACAGGCATATTTATTTTATGTAAATGGCTACAGGTTTCTTTGCGCTCTGCTAAAGCATTCAAGGTATTACAGAGTGAATGTTCAGAAGTGTTCATGATCATCTCCTTTACAGCAGCTATTTCTTTCTTTTTTGTTGAAAAAGAGTCAGGTGCAAAAAGTTTTTTAATCATCTCATCAGCAAATTTTTCCACTCCATTTTCCCTGATGCTTTCAATTGCCATTATTCTTTTTTCTTTGGCTTCAGGTGTATCGCTAACACATTGCGTATCGCTTAATACAAGAGCCTCAAATCGCTCCGGATGCTTTTCGACAGCATTTAAAGCAATGTATCCGCCCAAGGATAAACCACATAACACAGCTTTATCAATCTTCAGTGCATCCAGCAGGCTTATAAGGTCGTTTACAAAAGAGTCAATAGTGAAATCTTCATTACCTTCAGCCGATTGTCCATGCCCACGAATGTCATAAGCAATCACCCGGTAATTATCATTTAATGCATCCACCTGTATGCTCCACATTGACTTATTAAAAGGAAAGCCGTGTATGAAAATTATTACCGGAGTGTCATCCGGTCCATGATCGCTGTAACTGAGATTAAGATTATTTACTGTTAGACTGATATTATTTCCTACATTGCGCATGGCGTTATTATTTTAATTTTTATTTTTAAAATACTCATTGCGTAAGTTTTTTACGAATTGAATCTAAATTTGCCATTGTTATACCCTCAACTTATACTGCACCTGCTATTTCAGCAATTATAAATGAATCAGCAATTTCTGAAAGTTTTTTACTGGCTGCTTTTCCCTGGTCTAATGTTTCATGTAATAATGAGGCCACATTGATTTCTCCTAAAGTTTTAGCAAAAGAGCAAAGGGTACCATAAGTTGCAATTTCATAATGTTCTACTTTTTGAACTGCCAAAATAATACCTACATCCCTTACCATTCCAGCTTTGGTTTTTTTCATTATTTCTTTTGCTTCTCTGATTAAGCCAGACATAGCTTTGCATTTTTTGGTTTCCGCTTTTTCGCCGATTAAAGAAAAAACTTCTTTTAATCTTGTAATATGTTCTTTTGTAACATTGAAATTCCTGGTGAGTGCTTCCACTAAGACATCAGCAGTAGCATTTTTAATCATTTTTGAAATTGCTTTAATGTGTGCTTTTTCCGCCCAGTAAATGTTTTGTAGTTCGTCTACAAGCAAACAACGCAAACCTTGTGCTATTTTATGCTCTGATTCATCAGCATTTTCTCTGTTTTTTTTCAGCGTTCCGTTTTGATCGAATTTTGTAGCTGTACTTTTCATTTCATTTTAGTTTAAATTGTTATTCAATATTTTCTAAAAATTAAATCTCTGCAACTGGTAGAAAGGGTAGGAAGAACTTCCCTGTATAAAGGTGAGTTATTTAATTCCGGGAAGCTTTACATAATTTCAGAAATGAGTTGCAACATTCACACTTTTGAGGCATATAATTTTCCAGGTATTAATCGTAATTCCTGATCAGAAATAGAATCCTAAATAAGCTGAGTAGACACGATCATCATTGGAAATACCATATGCGGCGCTTAATGTGACTTTATTAAATAATGAAAGAAATACCCCTGGGCCATAACCGGCATGCCAGGTATCTGATTGCTCTCCGGGATACCACACACGGCCGATATCATAAAAACCTATCACCCCCATTTTCCCGTTAAACACCTTACTTCTTGTATTGAATATTAATCGCAGTTCATTATTATTGTAAAGACTATGTTTTCCGTAAAACCTTTGCTTGCGGTAACCACGAAGATTTTCATGACTTCCCAAAGTGTTCAACTGGTAAAACTCGGGATTGCCGTTGATGGCAGATCCGCCTGCACGAAAAGCCAGCGATATAAATTTAAATACAGGAATATAAACAGCAGCATCAGATGCCAGCCGTATAAATGAACGATCATGTACATTTAAATTATAAGTGTATGCGGCTGAAGTCTGAAAAGTAAATCCTTTTACCGGAATGACCGGGTCATCTGTTTTTTGATATTTGTACTTTGCTACTCCGCCAACAAAATGTTTTCTTTCCAGATCAAGTCCGCCGTTATTGATATCTTTAAAATCATGAATAAAGCGCTTTGTATCCTGCAGGATCTTTACGGTTTGATAAAACCCGCCTACTGCTACGAAATGCGACCCCATCTTGCGGTTGATGCCCAGTTTTCCGTAGTAGTCG
>JANOJO010000624.1:0-2988 GCA_031418795.1 Bacteroidota bacterium
CACCAACTATTCATTTTTTAAAATTTGATGAACGGGAGCAAAAAGTTAACAAGATTCTTTGGGAAAATCATTCGCTGAATCCTAAAGAATTAATTGAAGCTATTTGGACTGAAATACCTGATTGGAAAGAAGGAGTTGATATTGCCGATGGAATGTTCCGCAAATTTGTTCCAAATTACGAAGAAGAAGTAATTCGCGAGTTAATGGCAAATGCTTTAGTACACAGGCCATATACCACAAGAGGTGATATATTTATAAATCTTTATCACGATAGATTGGAGGTTGTAAATCCTGGTCTTTTTCCTATTGGTGTTACAGCAGCCAATGTTTTGCATAAAAACGTAAGGCGTAATCCTTATTTGGCACAGGTATTTTATGATTTACATTTGATGGATAAAGAGGGCTCGGGTATTGACAAAATGTATCAAGTTTTATTGTCTAATGCCAAACATATTCCTATACCTTATCAAGGTGATGATTTTGTAAAATTTACGATTAACAAACGCATCTCTAAAACTGAAATAGTTTCATTAATCAATAGAGCCAATGCCGAATTTGCTTTAAACTCAAAGGAATTAATTTCGCTTGGTTTAATTGCACAACACTTCTCCATTTCTGCAATACAATTTTCTAAAGAGTTGAATTTACCCGACACACCCAATGTGGTAACCAATTGGCTAGGCAGATTAGCAGAATTGGAATTAGTAATTACAAAAGGTAAAACTAAAGGAACTGAATATTTGGTAAATCCTGAATTTTTAAAGAAAGCCAACTTTAAAGGTAAAACCAATTTAAAACGTATAGAAAATCATCGTTTAGAAGAATTGATTTATCAGGATGTGAAAATATATGAACCTACGGCAATTGGTGATATCCACCAAAGAATAGGCGAAGAACTGTCTCTACACGTTATTAGAAAAGCCATTTATCGTATGGTAAATCAGGGTAAATTATTTTCAAGTGGCATTAGAGCAGGTACAAAATATTACTTAGACCAAAAGGCATGAAATAAATAGCACTTTTTTTAATAAAAGCATCTATAAATGGTCTAAGTGAATATTAAAAATATGATTATCAATTATTTATATTAGACCAAAACCAGTGAAATAAACCATAAAAAGTCTAACAAGGTGTGTAAATAGGTATAAAGAAAACCTAATAAAGTGATTAAAACAGTTTACAAATATTCTATAGTCCAAAAAGGGTGAAATAAACACCTCTTTTTATATAAAATGTTGATAGAAAACGGTTAATATAAAAGCAAAGCATTGAAATACAAATAATTACTATAGACAAAAACCAGTGAAATAAACCATAAAAAGTCTATAAAAGTTGATAGAAAAGTCTAAAGAAAACAAAAATGAACTTAAACGATACCGATAAAAACAGAATTATTGAAATGATAAAGGCAGGAGAAAAACTGCCTAAAGAATTTATATATAAACTTTTTGCAGACGAAGAAGATGTATTTCTTTTTTGGAACGGACGAAAAGAAGATATAACCAATATTGCTTTGCCTTTTCATAGCATTGAACACATAGATGAACCAAGAAAAGAAGCTAAAAAGGGTGGCGATAACTTTTCTATGTTTGAAACCGATTTTAGAGGCAGGCAACTAAAAGGCTGGACTAACAAATTGATTTGGGGAGATAATAAACTCATTCTTTCCAGTTTGGCAAATGGCCCTTTAAGAGAAGAAATTGAAAAAGAAGGCGGCTTAAAACTTATTTACATTGACCCACCTTTTGCGGTAGGTGCCGACTTTGGTTTTAATATAGAAATTGGGGGAGAAACTGCCGAAAAGAAACAAAGTATCATTGAAGAAATTGCATACCGTGATACTTGGGGTAAAGGTATTTCCTCTTATTTAAGTATGATGTATGAAAGATTAAAATTAATGCATAGCTTGTTAGCTGAGAATGGAAGTATTTATGTACACGTTGACTATAGGATGGATTCATATTTGACACTTTTGCTTGACGATATTTTTGGTAAGGAATATTTCAGGAATGCAATTACTTGGTGGTATATAACTACTCCTGCACCAGTGAAAAATTTTGCTAAACAGCACGATTCTATCCTATTTTACTCTAAGGGTGGAAATAATACATTCAATAGAGATGAAGTAAGAGTTCCATATAGTGCGGAAACTTTATCAAAAAAGCCTTCAAGAAGGGTTTTTCATCAAGAGAACAAATCATATCAGCAAACACCAAATGAATTAGGTAAAGTCTGTCCTGATGTATGGGATATTCCATTTATAAATCCCTTTGCACACGAAAGACTTGATTACCCAACCCAAAAACCAGAAGCCCTTCTTGAACGCATCATCAAAGCAAGTAGTAACGAAGGCGACTTATGTGCAGACTTTTTTGGAGGAAGCGGAACCTTAGCTGCGGTTGCTGAAAAACTGGGACGTAAATGGATAAGCTGCGATTTGGGCAGATTTGCGGTGCATACCCAACGAAAACGTTTAATAGGAGTGCAAAGAGAATTGCAAAGCACTGGAAAAGATTTTAGGGCTTTTGAAATGCTTAACCTTGGTAAATATGAACGCCAGTTTTTTATGGACGACCTTACCAATGGAGCATTGCTGCAAAAAGAAAATATTTATATCAACCTTATTTTGGAAGCCTACAAAGCAAAACGTATTGAAGGCCACAGTACAATACACGGAAGTAAAGCAGGAAGATTTGTAAATGTTGGCCCTTTAGATGTGCCGGTAACACAAAGCCGTTTGATGGATATTTTTGAAGAATGTAAACAAAAATTATATACTCAAGTAGATATACTAGGTTTTGAATTTGAAATGGGTTTAACACCTCAATTTATTCAAGAACTAAAAGAAAAAGGCGTTTCAGTTACATTAAAATACATTCCAAAAGATGTATTTGATAAGAGAGCCGTAGATAAAGGACAAGTGAAATTCTTTGATGTAGCCTACTTAAATACCAAAGAAAAAGTAAAAGGTAAATCTATAACCATTGA
>JANOJO010000625.1:0-14145 GCA_031418795.1 Bacteroidota bacterium
CCGCAATTACCCGAGCTGGAATTGAATCCGGATACTATTTTTGTTATCATTCTTCCTCCTCTTTTGTATGATGCAGCTATCAAAACTTCCTGGCATGAATTCAGAACATCCATAAGACCTATATCTGCATTAGCGATAACCCTGGTTTTTTTTACAATGATAGCCGTGGCTGTTACAGCTTATTATCTTATCCCCGGATTTAGCTGGCCGCTGGCTTTTGTATTAGGAGCAGTTGTTTCTCCACCCGATGCAGTGGCGGCATCCGGTATTATAAAAGGATTGGGGTTAAATAAAAAAGTGATCACAATATTAGAAGGTGAAAGTCTTGTGAATGATGCTTCTGCTTTGATCGCCTACCGTTATGCTGTAGCAGCAGTAACAACAGGTACTTTTGTATTCTGGAAAGCCGGTCTTCAGTTTTTACTGGTAGCAAGTGTGGGAATCATTATCGGAATTGTTGTCGGCTATTTATTTGTACTGGCGCATAAAAAAATAGAAAATAATCCAGTTGTTGAAACAAGTCTTACGTTGCTGTCTCCATTTGTATCTTACCTGGCAGCGGAGCAGTTCCATATGTCTGGTGTGCTGGCTGTAGTAAGTACGGGGTTAGTTATATCATGGAGATCACCGGAAGTTTTTTCTTACCAGGCAAGAATGAGGGCAAAAGCATTATGGGACACACTTATATTTTTATTACACGGTTTTATATTTATATTGATCGGTCTTCAATTGCCCTCTATTATAAAAGACCTGGGTAATTATCCTTTCTCACAGATACTCGGTTATGGTTTACTCATCAGTGCTGTTACGATTATAGTCCGTATCATCTGGGTTTTTGCAGGAGTTTCCTGGCAAAGTTTTTTTCGGAAAAAGAAAACGCCTGCGGATAATTTATCTGTCAGCGATGAGCAGGATAGTACCTGGAAAAATGTAATGGTAGTTGCATGGACAGGAACCCGGGGTGTGATATCACTGGCAGCAGCGTTGGCTTTACCATTAGTATTAGATGACGGAACTGCTTTTCCTAAAAGACATTCCATTATATTTTTTGCGTTCGTGGTCATTTTTGTAACGTTAGTAGTACAGGGACTCTCGCTGCCGCTGCTCATACGCTTACTTAAAATAAAACCTCAGGACAATACCCTTGCAGAAGAAAAAGAATTGCAATTATATCTTGCCAACAGTACACTTCATTTTATCGAAAACGAATTACCGGTACAACTGGATAATAAATCACAGGAACAGCTAAAAAAGAAATATGAAGAATTGATCAATATTCTTTCAAAGGAAGTACACCGGCACAAAAAAGCAAAACGAAATGACGAACAAATAAAGGCCCCACCACCCAATGATTTAATAAATGCTCAATTAGAGATCAGCAAATTTAAGAGGGAATTGCTGGTAAAGATTCACAAAGAAGGTGAATTCAGTGATGCGGCTATCAAAAAAGTGGAGCGGGAAATGGATATAGATGAATTGAAATTAGACCTGAAAGTTCCGAAAGAAGAATAACCACCAGTTATTTCCAGTGGTTATTATTTAAAGTTTTGATGGTTCGGCAATCCTGTTTTTTACCTGTTAAGCAATCAGGGTTTTAACTCTATTTGTATAATTTAATCTTTATAAGCTTTTACATAAGCATCTAATTCATTTTTACCTGCCTGGCTGTAAAGCAACTCATATAATTGGCTAAAATTGTCCCGGTCAACAATAGTACGGTATGATAATTTGGCTAACTGAAGCCTGTTGCTTTCAAGAGACACTAAGGGAATTAATTGTTTTGCCTGGGCACTGGTGAAATAATTACTGGTATTATTAAATACACTGGTCAGTGAATTCATTTGTTCAAAAGGAAGGTATTGTCCCTGGATAGTTTGGTATAAAGTATTAAAGTTAGCATCTGTCATAGCTACATTTGTCACAATACCTGTATTGTAATTAGTATTTAAGTAAGCTGCCAATTCATTTTTACTAGCCTGCGTATTGAGTAAATTATAAATCTGATTGAAATTACCCCGATCAGTAATACTCCGGTAAGATAACTTCGCCAATTGCAGTCTGCTTGCTTCGGCACTTACTATTTGAATCAGCTGACTTGCCTGGTATGTAGTGAAATGATTGGCGTTATTATTAAAAGCACTTGTTAAAGAATTCATTTGCATGCCAACAGGCCATTGCTGCTGTATAGTTTCGTATAAAGAATTAAAATTAGCATCGGTCATTGCGCCGTTTGGATCATTGTCATTGTTGTAATTATAATTTATATAAGCCTTCAATTCATTTTTAGCTGCCTGTGTACTGAGTAAATTATAAATCTGATTGAAATTACCCCGATCAGTAATACTGCGGTAAGATAACTTCGCCAATTGCAGCCTGTTTGCTTCGGCACTTACTATTTGTATCAACTGACTTGCCTGGTATGTAGTGAAATGATTGGCGTTATTATTAAAAGCATTGGTTAAAGAATTCATTTGTACGCCAACGGGCCATTGCTGCTGTATGGTTTGGTATAAAGAATTAAAATTAGCATCGGTCATTGCGCCGTTTGGAATATTGTCATTGTTGTAATTATTATTTATATATGCCTTCAATTCATTTTTAGCTGCCTGTGTACTGAGTAAATTATAAATCTGATTGAAATTACCCCGATCAATAATACTGCGGTAAGATAACTTCGCCAATTGCAGTCTGCTTGCTTCGGCACTTACTATTTGAATCAGCTGACTTGCCTGGTATGTAGTGAAATGATTGGCGTTATTATTAAAAGCACTGGTTAAAGAATTCATTTGTACGCCAACGGGCCATTGCTGCTGTATGGTTTGGAATAAAGAATTAAAATTAGCATCGGTCATTGCGCCGTTTGGATTACTGTCATTGTTGTAATTATTATTTATATAAGCCTTCAATTCATTTTTAGCTGCCTGTGTACTGAATAAATTATAAATCTGATTGAAATTACCCGGATCAGTAATACTGCGGTAAGATAACTTCGCCAATTGCAGTCTGCTTGCTTCGGCACTTATTATTTGAATCAGCTGACTTGCCTGGTATGTAGTGAAATGGTTGGCGGTATTGTTAAATGCACTTGTTAAAGAGTTCATTTGTCTACCAACGGGCCATTGCTCATGTATAGTTTCGTATAACGTATTAAAGTTGGCATTATTCATTGATGAATTTGAATCACCACCTTCATTAAAATTGTTCACATAAGCCACCAGTTCATCTTTACCTTCCTGGCTTCTAAGTAAATCATATACCTGGTAAAAGTTACTGCGATCTGTTACAGAGCGATAAGATATTTTAGATAATTGAAGTCTGAAATTTTCAGCGGTTACTAATTGCAGCAATTGTACGACCTGGTTAGTAGTAAAATAGTTGCTTGTATTATTAAATGCAGTTGCAATTACGTTTCTTCTTCCGTTGGCAGCACGTTGAGCTTTTACATTTCTCAATAAAATATTAAAATCAGCGCTATTCACAGGAACCTGGTTGTCAGAATTTCCTGGTTTCACATTTTCTATAAGTTCAAGACTTCCGTTGTGGTTTACATTTATCAGCATCTCATAATTATTCCTGAGGTTAAATGGTGCAGAAATACTGCCGGATCTCATTGTGTTCAGATCTGTACGTGTAATTTGTAAAGTATGCTGTCCCATTTCAAGATTATTCAGTGTAAGGGTAGTTTTATTTCCAAGTACACTGCTGTTTGACAGATTAAAGTCTCTGCCATCTACAGATACCTGCAGGTTTTTATTACCATTGATACTAACTGTTAAGTTATTTCCGTCTATGACATTATTTGCAAAAACTGTAAATGCAGTTAATATGCCAATGAAAAGAATGGATATATGTTTCATAAAATGTTTTTTATTTTAATGTACAAAACTGAGTCTATTCCCCCGGGTAACTGTTACATGTTTGCAGAAATAGTTTGCATCATTCATATGTTCGTTATAAAGAGCGGAAGTAATTTCACCCTTGAGGAAAATGAAACTCAAAGGAATAAAAAAACACCCCTCATTGTAAAAATGCGGGGTGTTTTCAGAAAACATTTTTTATGTTTTTAAAAAAGTGTGATTCCAACATTTGTTGTAACACCCGTAGTTACAGTAACATTATTTATCGTAATTGGAAGTAATGGCGAAGCCGGAGTGATTGTAATCGAATAAATTCCGGACGGTAGCCCCATAACAATAAAATCACCTGTGGCAGAAACATTGGAAGAGTATGTAAGATTAGCACTTGATGTTGCCGTTACAAAGGCAGATGTACCTGCTGGTGTTATTTTACCTTTAACGGATCCACTGATGGCCGTTTCTATTGTTCTGATAACCGGTTTCAGTTTGTAAGTTCCGCTTCCTGTTTCAACAATAGATTTGTTGGCATCAAAATCCAGTAGTACACTATATAATACACCGGCTTGCAGTGTTTGGTGTACCTGAAGTTTCAAACCAGATTGATCAGCACTTGGTGTACTTAACGGATAAGTCACATTATTAACTACTACTGTATTGTTTGTACCCAGAATAAGTCTGATCTGTTGCACAGTGGCATCTTCTAAAGTTCCATTGGCAATGAGTGTATCTATTCCGTTTGAAAAATTAAGCAGGTTGTAAATACCTGAATGTACATTCAGCATTACAGCCTTTCCGCCACCACCGGTTATTTCCACTCCCTGCAGATCAATATTCACTGCGTTGTAAGGGCCAGGGGCATCTGTCATCCGAATAGCATAAGGGTACGATGATTTTGTAGTTTCTTTTTTACAGGAAGACATGATGAAACCAAGCATGACGATACATAGGACTACGTTTATTTTTTTCATTTTTTAAAATTTAAAGTTGCAATTGAATTATTGCAATACAAAGATGAACGCTTTATGATGGCATATGTTACACAACCATTGAAATAGCTTGCATCATTCACATATTGTTCTGCTAAAATATTTTTAAGCATTGCTTTATACTCTTTTAACCTGAGAAATGAATTAATAGAATATTACCCAGGTCATTTATTTTTTGAATAATTTAATTCGCTACGGTTAAAACCCTTATTCTCCTGCAAAAAATAGCTGTATTAAATTTATGGAAGTTGATTCAGTTAATAAATCAGAATACCTTCTAAAATCAAAGGGGCTCCCTATTCAGGAGCCCTGTTGATTACCCGATGCTTGAACTTATAGGATTTTCAGTATTAAAAAATAACTATTTTCTCTGCACTTTGTGTTCCTGTTTCCTGCATAAGTATTTTAAGAGTGTACATTCCTTTACCCAGGTTTTCTATATGCAGTGTATTATTTGTAATTCCTTTCCATTGCTTTACTGTTTGGCCATTCATATTTATCAATGTAATATCCCTTGCACCTTCTTTGTCTTCAAACACTATACTTACATTACCGGTAGCACTCGGATTCGGATAAATAATAATCTTTGCTTTTTGTCCATCACCACGTACAGCTCTTACCTGGCTGAACGTTGCCTTTCCATCAATATCTACCTGTTTAATGCGGTATTGACTGATACCATTACTTGAATTGATATCATTGAATAAATAGGTAAGGCTGCTGCTGCTATTGCCGCGGGTCGCCTGTGAAGGAATGAAGCTGACTGACTCCCAGTTATTGTTATTCATATTTCTTTGTAAGTTGAAGCCGCTGTTATTTATTTCTGTAACTGTTTCCCATTTCAACATAACATTTGTGCGGCTGATGCGTGTAGCAATGAATGATCTGAATGTTACCGGCAGTGTAGCACACTGCCCCGATGGAAATAAAACAACTCTTGAGGCGCCGGAAGCTGCACCTGTAGTTTGTGTAAACACAACAAATACATCCTGATTAATATTTGCAACTGGCACGGGGCCGCTTATATTTACACTGCCAGATGCTCCAACTGTATAATTTGTATTACTTTGTAATAAAGTATCAGTAACCGGTGTAAAATATCCATCTCCATTTACATCAACAAATACTCTGTAAAATCCATCTAAAACAATAGCCGTATTATTTGTTAGTAATCCTGCATAGGTAAGTGTGTTACAATTAACCAGGCCAACTACATTCATATAACCGGCAGAGTACATGATACCGCAATTAACACAATGTGCCCGCTGTGCAGTATTTGCCTGGGTGGACCATAAATCTGCCACTACGACAACTGGAGTGCCGCATGCAATTGGCGCTGTTATCAATATGCCATATAAAGTAATATTGGCTGAACCATCCGGAAGTACTATTTTATTTGTTGAATCAATCAAAGCCATTTGTACAGATGCGTCGGCTGGATATGCAGTTAAAGCGACGATACCTGTACCATCGTTATTTAATCCAATGTTGAATGAATTTCCAAGATCAGCAAGTTCCGGTGCAGGAATAGAGCCATTGCGTGTTGTCTGTCCATCCACACACTCAAAATAATCAGGGTAATTCTGCTGCAGCCACACATGCATGAAAATAAATTTGTTTCCATTATTATCCTGGATATTAAATGTCATATCAAACTTGGCTGTGCAGGAGGTGGGTGTGCCCCCTATCACCCTTACATTTTGAATAACAATATCTGAAACGGTGCATTGTGCATTTACTGTTTCTATACCGGATACAAACAGTATAGTTAAAAAAGATAATCGTAAAAATGTTTTCATTTGTTTTTAAATTTAAGAGTTAAAAATTACTGATGCTTTTCATAAGGATTGATTGAATTTTTATCTCTGTCTCATTAAAAATATGAGTACATTTTTTATTTGATTTTATTAATGAAGTTTCATCCTTCTATCTTAAATACAATTCTAATTCAACTCTCCTGTTTTGCCCTCTTCCGGTTTCGTTTGCATTTGAAGTAAGTGGTCTTGTTTTGCTAAAACCAGTTGTAACAGTCCTGCTATCTGCCACACCTTTACTCAACAGGTATGATTCCACTGCATCTGCACGGCTTTGTGAAATAGTAGTAGGATTTTTCTCTACTGCATCTGCATGGCCTCCTATTCTTAAATTATAATCAGGATATTCATACAGAATATTGGCCACTTCATCCAGCATTGGATAGGAAGTCACTTTTAGTAATGCGTTCCCTTTTTCAAAAGCTATTCTGCGGGTAGCAAATTTTAGTCTTTTGGGAATTTCTTTTTTTGCAACCGGGCATCCGTAGTTACTCACTTCGCCAATTACTCCCGGGCATTTATCATCGTAGTCCAGCACACCATCACCATCTGTATCAGCAGGGCATCCCATCATATTTACTTTCACTCCCATTCTTGTATCGGGGCATTTATCATCTGTATCTAATATTCCATCTCTGTCACTGTCTGCAGGGCATCCGTTTATATCTACTTTAATTCCTGATTTTGTATCTGGGCATTTATCATCTGCATCTAAAATTCCATCTCTGTCACTGTCTGCAGGGCATCCGTTTACATCTACTTTAATTCCTGATTTTGTATCAGGGCATTTATCACCTGCATCCTGCACACCATCTTTATCAGTATCAGGGCAGCCCATGAACATATCAGATCCTTTTGCATTCGGGCATTTGTCTTTTGAATCTTCAATGCCATCACCATCACTATCCGGGCAACCTTTAAATCTTGAAAGACCCGGAACATCGGGACATACATCATTATTATCACTTATGCCATCATTATCTTTATCCTGGCAGCCATTCATTCCTTCCGAACCTGGTACTAAAGGACACTTATCTAAATAATCTGATACACCATCTTTATCGGTATCAACCGGGCAACCGGTACCATCAACAAAAACTCCCGGGGGTGTAGAAGGGCATTTATCACTTTTATTTTTAACACCATCGCCATCACCATCTTTTTTCATTTCAAATTTTGAAGGCGCCGGCGTTTCATTTTGTGAATACAGGGGCAAACACACAGCTGCAAATAGTATAACACTAAATAGCCTTGCTATTTTAATACAATTCATAATACTCAGTTTTATTTTTTATGATTTGATATTTAACAATACAAAGGTTGGCACATTAGTACTGCCAATTGTTATATAACTTTAGGAATAACTTACATCATTCGCATATAGTTAAATTTTTTTTCGGATCTTTTTGGTATCATAAAGGCATTCAATCCTGTCACATAAAAAGTGATAGGATTGCATGAACTCAGCCTGGTAAAAAATAAGTTTGAAAATGGCTATAAGCGAAGCGGGATGGGAACAACTATAATCAGAAAGTATTCAGTAATTACAAGCTGCTTCTGTTAGCTGGCGTAGAAATATGTTCCAACTCTATTTCTCTTTCACCAGCATTTGTCAATTCCATTTCGCATGAAATTTTTATTTCTTCTCCCAGCATGATGCCTCCTGTTTCCATCGCTGTATTCCATGTAAGTCCCCAATCTGTTCTGTTTATTTTTCCTGTAACAGTAAATCCTGCTTTTTCATTTTTCCATGGGTCATTCATTATTCCACCGAAGTGCACAAATAATTTTATATTTTTTGTAATCCCTTTTATAGTTAACTCTCCCCACAATTCATGCCGGCCATCTGCATCTGGTTTTCCAATTGAGCCGGAAACAAAAGTTATTTGTTTATGATGAGCCACATCAAAAAAATCAGCAGATACTAAATGTGCGTCTCTTTTCTCATCGCCGGTGGATATAGAGGCTGCATCTATCCACAGATCAATTTCTGCTGTGGTAAAATCTTTTTCTGTTGTATAGATACTGGCATCAAATGATTTGAAAAAGCCATTGACATGCGCAATCATTAAATGCCTTATTTTAAAAGCAATATTACTATGCGCCTGGTCTATTGTCCATTTTATCTGGTTTGCCATTGTTTAATTTTTTTGGATTGACTGAAAATGATTTATGAAATTATAAATTGAAACAGGCACATATTTTAAAATTGTTTTAAGTTACCAGTTTCCTCTATTGGGTTTATTAAAATTCAAATTACATACCTGTAAAATGATTCCGCACAAATGAATGCTGCTGATGATTGGTCATTTTATCTGTTTGCAGGACCTCAATTCCTATTTTTTCAAAATTATGATCTGCTCTTAGCAGGTTGAATAACTCGGTTTTTGCAGTAGTGGGGCCAAATAGTATTACATCAGTATAATTTCTTATGACCTCTCCTATTTTTTTGTAAAAATCAGATTGCTGATGCTGTTCTTTTTTATGCATGGTGTATTCACTCCTGCCTAATACATCCTCTTTTACTTCGTGAGTAAATTTTGACTGGATGATATTAGTTTCAAGAGAACCATCTGCAAATTCTATTAAATTAGCATTTGCATGATCCATACAGATGCCTAAACATTTTGTTGTTGTCATAGTTTAATTTATTATTGTTTAATGTATAATTTTTTAATATAAATAAATGGCTGCTCACAGGAGTTTAAAAATAATAATCTGTAACTGGTAGTTGGTTTTCTTCTCCGGAAATAATACTAATCATCAATCAGGATTCATCCTTAGTGGTGCGAACCAGGCCAATACCGGCAATGAAAAATATCAGACCGAGTATTCCATAAATGGCAAGCGATTTAATATTTCTTGTACCACCCGTTGTGTTAACAAACAATACGGCTGCATAAATAAGGCCGGCTATGCCCAGAATGGTAAGCACTGCCCCAAAGATTCTTTTAAGATTCATAATTTATTTTTAAAGGTTTGAAATGCTGTAATAATTATTTTACCTGATTAAGTTTCACTTTTAATGTTTTTTTCCACCTGTTTCATTCAATAATTCTGCTCTGCTTTTTTCCCCAGGCTGGTTTGCAACTCCTGATTTTCTTTTCCTGTAACAGGATTAGAAAAAGTATCTCCAATATTTTGTATTAAACTGGAAACTGGACCTTCCATTTTATTTGTTCTGTCATCCAGCACATTATTATGAAGCAGTTCCCCCATATTTAACGAAGCAGGCAGGAATAAAAGAATATTACTTTTTTGATTATTAAAAAATGTTTTTACATCTTTTACAGCGGCCCCGGCGGGCAGGTTTTCCATGGCAATTTTTACAGCTTCAGTTGCTATAACATTCATCTTTGCTAAAGAACACTCATTCGATTGTTTGGCGTATGCTGCAATTGTTTGAACTGCTTCTTTTTTATTATTATCAAAAATTTTGTTCATCCAGTTAGTGGCAGTGCCGTTTTGTAACACATCTGCAGCGCCTTCATCAGTTTGAACAAATTCGCATAAAGCTATAAGTACTGAAGGTATTGCCGCCTGGCTGAATTTATCTTCACCGGGTGTTTTTTCATCAACAATCATTACCTGAGTATTTGGATCCATCTTTTGCAATTCCGGATAATCCAGGTTTTGCTGTACTATTTCTAAAAGATTTACTGACATAGTTTTTTTATTAAGTATTAATAAATTGCTGCGGTTAATTCTTCCTGTGGTTTTAATATTTTTTTATCCTTTAATGTTTTCTCTACTGTTAACCGGGCCATCAGATAGCTGACTGTTGATTCAGCTCCCTGGTTGAGGTTTACATAATTTTCCTCCAAACCGTCGTAACAGCCACCCGTGCATGGATTGTAAATTATCTGGCCCAGGTGATTGTCTCCCAGGAACCAATTAAAAGAAAGGTTCATCTTAAGCAAGTAATTTTCGTCGTTAAACACATTATAGAATTTACTTAATGCAAGAATAGTATAGGCAACATCAATTGGTTGTTCACCACCGTTTGATACAAGAACTAAATTTGCTCCCTTATGCAGCCAGCCTTTATTAGAAATCACTTTTATTTTATTATGCTGAAAGGTTTTTGACAAAAGAAAATCAAAAGATGATTTGGCAATTTCCTTATACGTTGAATCTCCGGTAGCCAGCCAGGCACACAAAAGCGCTTCGGGCAAAATGCTGTTCGCATAAGTAAGATAACTTTCAAACCACTTCCATTCATTGTCTGCCTCATGCCTGTACATCTGCACTAATCTGTTAGACAGTTGTCTTATTAATGAGGTACCCCTGATTGACGCATTTTTTGTATTGCGGTAATACAGGCCTTTTATTGCAAATGCCATTGCACGGGTAGAATGAATTTTATTTACATTTAATAAAGCGCTTTGCATTGTTGTGGTTGCAGCAGTTGTCAGTTCTGACGGCAGTAAATCACTTAGAGAAATCAAATAGCCCAGCGCCCAGATGGCTCTTCCATTTGCATCGGCAAGATTGGTTGTCTTATTTTGCCCGGTAAAAATTTTTTGTTCGTTGGCGTAATTCAGAAAGTTTCCATCAGGTTGCAGGCAATGCTTTATGAAATTGAAGCAGGTATAAATATATTTTAAATCTTCTTCATCGCCTGTCAATTCAAAATGCTGGCACATGGCAATCATTGCCCTTGCATTATCATCTAATGTATAACCCGATTCAATATCAGGCTGATTTATTTTAGAAAACTGGATCATTCCAAAATCAGTTGTCATTTTTTTCAGATGGCCCAGATGGATTGGCGGCAGTTCATAGTTCAGTGAAATATTTCCATTACTGATTTTTTCAAAAAGTTTTGCATGAGCAATAGCCGCATTTTCCCAGGAAGTGGAAGTCATCCGGTGCAATCCCTTTGAACTGATATTTTTTCTCAACTGTTCATCATTTAATAAACTGTTTACTGCTTCAGTTAATTGTTTAGAATTTTCGAAATCAATAATTATCCCTGCATCATTTTGCAATACTTCCAGTGCATGGGGAATTGGGGTAGAGATAACAGGACAACCGCAACTAATGGCATAAGAAAAAGTTCCACTTACCGCCTGGTTAGGATTACGGGATGTGAATAAATATATATCAGTAAGCTGTAAATATTCCAGCAGGTTGGAGAGAGGTAAAAACTGATTGATGAATTTTACATGTTTTTGCAGTGACAATACTTTCACTTTTGCTTCAAGCAACCTGCGGTATTTTTCCCCTTCCTGTTTTATTAAAGTGGGATGCGTTTTTCCAATTATCAAAAAAAGCACATCCGGATATTTTTTAATGATAGCAGGCAATGCCTCCAATGTGGTTTCAATATTTTTTCCTGACCCAAGCAACCCAAAAGTTGAAAGCACTTTTTTTCCCGACAGGCCATATTTAGTTTTCAATAGTTCTTTATCTGAATGTGGCACTAAGTGAGTGCCATGTGCTATAACAGTTATTTTTTTCTCCGGCACATCGTAATCATTTGTCAAAATTTTTAATGATGAATTAGTCATCACTATAATTGACTCCGCAATGGCGGCCATGCTTTTCACTTTTTCCTTTACTGATTCATCGGGCCTGGGTAATACGGTATGAAAAACAAGTATAACCGGTTTGTTAAGCTGCTTTAAAAATAGTTTAAACTCATTTTCCTTTTTTTCAAAAAAACCAAATTCATGCTGTATCATGATCAACTGTATATCAGCATTATTATTAATGTCATTTGCTACAGTGATGAATGAACCCGGATGATCCGTGTTGAAGAAATACTTTATTTTTTCTGAATAAATATGTTTTTCATTTTCTGATTCAATCGGACAAATATGAATGTTAAAAGTGCCATTAAATTTATTTTTCAAAGCCTTTAACAAATCCTGCGAGTAAGTTGCAATGCCACATTCCCTGGGTGGATAAGAAGTGATAAATAATATTCCAGGCAACTTATTATCATTTTTAAAAACCTCCATTCCATTGTCCCCCATGCGGATTACTTTATTCTGACCGACAACTGACAGGGTATTTTTGTAGTGAGCCAAAATTTCATTTTTCATCTTTTTGTTATTAGACTTTGAATAAAAAAATTTTTAACCTTATGTATAACCGATGCCTGAGTTTGCAACTGCCGGCAGGGTATCTTAATCCCTTCAGACAGTTAAAACCTTTTCGGTTGACGTACATGGAATTTTTTGGTGCCTATTAAGCATTAATTCATTTAACAATGCAGACAGGCTTACAGAGCTACATGCAATTTGCTCATCGGCTGCACCATAATAAATGTATAATGTATCTCCGTCAAGTGCAGCGCCGGTTGGAAAACACACATTATTCACCTCTCCTTTCAATTCCCAGTCATAATCAGGTTTAAATAATGGATAAGGCAGCCTGGCTATTTCTTTCCCGGGATTCTGCAAATCAAGTAATGCCGCACAGGCAGAATAAACATATCCTTTAACCGTGTCGTGTACACCATGATAAATTATTAACCAGCCGTACGCTGTTTCTACAGGCGGGCATCCACCGCCTATATAACTTACTTCATGCTGATGTTTCGGACAAAGCACTATATTATCATCGAGATGAAGGAAATAATGCTGCCAGAATTCGACAGTGAGTTCCTGTAAATTATTTATGGCAACTATCTGGATATCGGGTCTTACCCGGTGCAGAAAATACAACATGCCATTTATTTTCCGTGGAAAGAAAATGACATTCTTATCCCAGACAAATACTTTCTTACCCTGGTTTTCACTAATCCCCTCATGTTTATTGTAACGCAGGTATTTTTCATTCAGGGCGGCTTTAGTCCCTGCCAGGTGACTGAATTCATCAAAAGACATCTGAGGTACTATGAGTCCCATCTTGTTCCAATGAATTAAATCTTTTGATGTAGCCAATGCCCCCAGCGCATTTACTCCGTCGTAAGCCGTGTAGGTGAGATAATACAAGTCCTCAATCTTCACAATCCGCGGATCTTCCATGCCATGCGATTCATAATCAAATTGAGGAAAGAGTACAGGGGTGTCAAGCCTTTCTTCAATAGTTAACGGGTCTTTTAATTTGCAATAACCAATGCTGGAGTAATTGCCTTTACTAACCGCCCTGTAAAAAAGATGAATACAATTGTCGCCGTAAATAACAGCAGGGTTAAATACGCCTTCATTTTCAAAACCAAGGTTAGTTTTCTTCAGCAATACGCCTTCTTTTATTACTTCAACCATAATTAATTTCTGAAAGAATTAGTAAAAAATACTTTCTTAAGCTTTTTCTTTTGCTGCTTTATTCTCGGCACCTTTTGTACCACCTCTGTGTGTTGCTTTAATGGCAGAGAACTTTATTTTTAAGCCGGCAATTTTATTATTATCACCTTTTGGCAGATCTTTTTCAACCGTATTTTTCCTGGTATCCAATGCCTCGTACAATACTTTTATTTCATCCCAGTCTTCACGGGTATAATTATCTTTATTATCAGCTACCGTGTTTACAAAATTT
>JANOJO010000626.1:0-7119 GCA_031418795.1 Bacteroidota bacterium
CATCGGACATAATCTTAAAAAGATACACCTGTTGAAAATGGCTTAATCAGCCATTTGTTCATAAAATAATGTCTTTCTAAAAAAGCTCAGGTAACTGAAAAACTGGAAATAGATACAGAAAAAATATTCTCGGTCAGCCTCGCGACATGAACCCGGCAGTAGAATAACCTTTCGTCCCTTGGGAACTCCGTTAATCGTTCAGTAACATGCCTGCCGTTAGGCAAAGTTCTATTGAGCATTGTGTAACGGTCATTATATATTTTAAACCTCTCAAATTCGACAGGATAAAATAATACTAACCTATTGGGAGAGTCATACCCTGATAAAACCGCTGATTTGAATAAAGTTATTTGCTTGCTGGTTTTGTTAATTATACCTCTTCGGTTACCAATCCGTGCATGTGTTTGGAGCTATAGATTTTACCGGTTGGGGGAACCATTTTTTGAGCAGTATAGCCATGTTCAATATATTTATTTAAAAAATCTTTCCTGGAATTTCGATAGTTTGAAACTCCCCCCAGTTTACTTAAAGTCCAGATATAGATCCATGCAAGATCAATTTGATAAGTAAGAAAACCAGCACGGGCACTGCCTGGATACAGATGGTGATTGTTGTGCCACTCACCTGCAAACAATCCAGGTCTTGTTTGGTTAATGGAAAGATTGCTTCTATCGAAATCTATTCCATCTTTATGTTTTACTTTGCCTTTGCCATGACCTGTATAATTAAATGCACGAACTCCTACAAACCAAAACATGGCACCGCTAAATAAAGCACAGGCAAAACCAGGCCCTCCTATAAAATAAAATGCAGTAAACCAGAAAGACCAGTTCAATATCCAAAGTCCAATGGTATAAAGAGGAGTAGAAATAGAACCCCATTTTTGGTATTGCTTATAACTATTGATCTGAATACCAGTATGCCTTAAAAAATGTGAGGCTTTATAATAGTCAACCTCACTAAGATTTTTATTAATACTCTGATGGTTTACATCGGAGAGCATGCAATACATCAGACCTGCTTGCGGATTGTAAGGGTCACCAGGTAAATCTGATTTTACATGATGCACATGATGCGATACCACATAGATCTCTTCCGGGAAACAGCGAAGTACCAGATTTTGGGTAATAAAACGCCATACTCCATTTTTAAAAGTAAAGGATTTATGTGTGCAATAACGGTGGAGCCAGATAGTAGCCTGTGTGCTCATAATAATAAAAGTGTACAACAGTAAAGCAACCACGTTCAATAATGTAAAGTATTTAACAACAAAAACTAAAAAGAATGGAAACATAAATACAGCCATCAACCAGCTAATTAGCGATATCCAGTTTTTTTTTGTTTTAAAAATATTAATTCGTGAAAAAGCCTCAGCATACAATTGTCTTACAGTAGGTACAACGAGTACTTCCTTCTCATCCTTCCATCCATACGAAGGCGTTTGGAGTACATAATCTATAAAAGCCATAGAATTTTAAAAGATTAGATTAAAGAATGTTCTTGGGTTGATATAGGCTGACCCTTATGCCAATTAGGCAAATATATAAAAAAAACGCTCCATGGTTTACTCATGCTGAAAACGGCATGGGAAGCATAACGGTGCTGTAAAAAGGTAAGTGTGAAAAGCGAAAAATACCAGTGGCAAAGAACAAAAACTAAAATAAATGTCATTGAAAAAAAACTTAGATGTATAGTTGGTCAACCGTTAACGCCTGAAAGGTAACTTAAGTTTGTAAAAAATGAGTATAATTTTTAAAATCTATTTTCTCAATTAGTATGCCGCAAACGATTGTTATTTTGCCGGCACAAGACATTCTTTATAAATGCCGGTTTCTGACAAGCGATTGTGTATTTTTATTTCTTCTATCAGTTGGGGTAACTGAATATCATCTGCAAAAAATTCCAGTATATAAGTAAAGGCACAACTTTCGTAATATGCCTGGTAAATATTTAAATATTTATATGCATCAAGTTGTTTATACACCTCAAGGTCAGCAGTGCCTGCGCTGATAAAAACAAACAACTTGCTTTCATGATCATCGGTTTCTCTTTTACATTCGGTTTGCACCTGTGTGTATCCTCCGGCTTCTTTCACTCTCATTTCTAATTCAGGTGAGTGAGCAGATCTTTTTCCTTTTTTAAATACAAATTGAAAATCGCTGGCAACACACCAGTGCTGCGACACATAATTGAATGTATTTTTTGTGCCGGTAGCCTGCTGCAATATCACTTCCTGATCAATACTTACCATTTTGTTGTACTGCTCCCATTGCACAATAAATTCTTCTGTACCCGCATTCGTATCGAAACAGACAAACTGTACAATTGCATCTTTTTTCATTGCCATTTATAAAATTTTTCAGAAAGTGATTAGGTATAACCTGTGATGAGTGGTTTTTTAAAGCCCGATGTATGTAATGTAGTTCTTTTATTCTGCACGCAGGTTTTTATTATTGATGACAGCTAACGCCCGACTATTGAAATGATAAATAAATCCAACCACACATCTGTACTAAATTATTCAACAAAGCCCTGGTATCATTGAAAGTTTCGGTAGACGGCCAGCGGCAATAATTGCTTTCAAATTTCCGCTCAGCAAATTTTCACATACCATTCAGAAAATTGTTCCTAACTTTTGATTGTGAAAAAAATTATTATCGCCGTCATATTTGTGTTTTTTGCAATACAGCCACAGGCTCAGAATTTAAATGGGTTCTGGAAAGGCACATTGAGTATGCGGGGTTGTTTTCCTGAAAATAATATTGAACTGCAAATTTCATTGAAAGGGAAAAATGCAACGGGTGATTCTTATCATTACCAGGATATTAATAATTATGTAAAGAAAAAATTTATTGGCAGTTACGATGCAGCGGCAAAAAAAATAACGCTGCAGGAAGGCATTGTTTCCACTTACCATATTCCGGGTCGTTGTGTTATTTGCGTAAAAAATTTTGATTTGGTGTACAGTAAAAATGGAAATGTAGAAACACTCAGCGGTTACTGGTCGGGTAATGTAATTAATTCCACTGTATCCTGCGAAGGAGGCAGAATTGTGTTAACCCGTACAGTTGAATCTGCTTTTAAAGAAATACCAGAAATAAAAGTGGATACCGGTATCATTCGCCTCGACTTTTATGATAATGCACTGGTGGATGGTGATTCCATTTCAGTATTAGTTGATAAAAAAGTTGTACTTACTCACCAGCGGCTCAGCGCCAAACCAATTACAACTTATATAAAGATTGATTTGAACAATACATTTCATGAAGTGGAAATGGTGGCGGAAAATCTTGGCAGCATACCGCCCAATACAGCCATATTAATTATTACTGCCGGGGAAAAACGTTACCTGCTTAATTTAAGTTCTTCAGAAACCAAAAGCGCCATGGTAAGATTTGTGTATGATGGTGAAGCAGCAAAGCAGGATGAAACTATTGCTTTTCTTAAACAATAAAAAATTATTTTATTTTTCTAAACTCCACCTTTCTTGCTCTTGAAACATTAATATAAAAATGTGTGAGCTTGCCCTGTTTGTTTCTTTCAAACCATATTTCCACTCCGGGATAATAAAACCCATCTTTATAAACCGGTGTAAGTTCTTCTTCCATACTTTTTCGCGGATACATAATTAATTTTCCATTCTCAATAATAATGTACATGTTTGATTCTGTTTCTTCTGAATAATACTTACCGGTATATTCCCTCAAAGAAACTATATCAGTCCGGGCCGTATCAGTTGCTGTAAATAAACTTGTATCCCCGGAAGCGGTAACAAATTTGAGTGACCCGGATCCGATAGCTACCGGATTTGAAACAGGAAATAATAACTTGCTGCTTCCCACTGCGAGACTTAAATTGGTGAGAGGTTTTAATGGCCCGCCATTGGGTATCATGTAAATTCCATTTTCTTTTGAATAAAGTCTGAAACCGTTTCCTGATTTTTTATTGTGATAGGCTCCTGAGTAAGAAATAAATTTTTTCCAACTGATAGTTGAATCTGAATTTTCACTTGCAGGTAATGCAGATAATAAATTCTTTACAAATAAATTTCTTACGGCGCGGGATATATCTGACTTATCCGGTTCAGAAGTATTACTGAGCCAGGCAAAAGATAATTCCAGTTCTGGAAAATATTCAAGACTTGCCCGGTAGCTTGCAGTAGCGCCGGTGTGACTGATTGCCCGCCATCCATTGATAGAATCAATAACCAGCCCGGCAGCATACACATTTCTCTTTCCATTATTCAGCGGCACTGTTTCAATTTGTTTTGGAAATAAAGAGGGATTCCCCAATTTACCTGATTGATAATAAATATTCCAGCGTAATAAATCCTCTGCAGTTGTAAGCAAGCCGCCATGTCCATGGGTATCTTCATTCGGCATATTGGTTATATACTCTTTTCCAGAGTAGCTATAAGCAATTGCACGGCCAGTCACTACCCGCTTATAGTCATTTCTCCATTCAGTATTAGTCATTCCGGCTGGTTCAAAAATATTTTTCTTCGTAAACTCAGCATGTATCATTCCACTTACTCTTTGAACTATCATCGTCATTGCTGTATAGTTGGAATTGCTGTAGATATACTCATCACCTGGTTTATTGTTAAGTGTTTTTTGATTTGAAATAATAAACAATGCATCATCATTTGTATAAGCTCTTGTTCCCCTTGGCCAACCCGATAAACTAATAACACTACCCCAATCTTTTAACCCGCTGGTATGATGCAGCAGATGATAAATTTTTATTGTATGTCCATAATCTCTTATTTCTGGTAAATATTTTCTGATATCATCCTGCAAAGAAAGTTTACCCTGTTGCTCTAACAATAATATTGAAGCAGCTGTAAATTGTTTGGAAACTGAGCCTGCTTCAATCTTTGATGTGGTAGTAAGAGGCGCCAAATGTTCCAAATCGGCCATGCCTCTTGCAACAGAATAAATGATTACTCCATTACGACTAATAGCAACCTGTGCGCCGGGGCTGCCATCCTTGTAACGTTTTACTATTTTATCAAGTGACTGCACAGTATCCTGCCATGACTGGGCAGAAGATGCAGTAACGGAAAACAAAGCAATGCCAACAAATATTTTTCTCATCGAAAATGAAGTTAAGAAATTCTTTGTGGCAGAAAGGAAATGCCGGAAAGCTTAAAATTATATTTATGGCAAAAGGTTTTCACTGCTTAGTTCATACAAATTTCCCGTTACCTGTAAAAAAATTTTAAGCACATTCTATTCACAGTTTCAATTTGACAGATGTATTTCTGCAAAAAAGGGAATTGTATTAAGTAGTTTTACAGGAATTAATTACTTAACCCATGTACCAAATCCTTCTAAAACGATTTTTTTCCTCTTTATTTTTTTTCATGAGCATTACTTACCTCACTGCACAGGTAAGTATGAAAATGAAGTTTGGCAACTCCACCGTTTACACCGGTATTGAAGTGGGATCGAAAGGTGTAAAAATGAGTATGGTGGAAATTGGAAAAAATGCACAGTCAAACGGTTCATTCAATATTCTGAAAGATACCTCCGTGAACACAGATTTTATTTCTTTCAATGAACCCACTTTTTCTGCAACACTGAAAGAACTTTGCAGCCTGTATGAAACCGCACAGAAAACTTATAACATACCGGCAAAAAGAATTTTTACAGCCGTAAGCAGCGGTGTAAAAATGCAGGCGGAGAAAGACAATAAAAATTATTGGGTACAGCAGCTGATAGATTCTTTCCGCCTGAAAATAAAAGATGCAGAAAAAGAAGTGGTGGTGATTGATGTGCTGCAGGAAGCTATGCTTTCCCATCTCGGCATTGTGCCGGAAGCAAGGAGGTACAATACTTTTTTAATTGATATTGGCAGTGGCAATACCAAAGGCGGATATTTCCCTTATGGCAATACAAAAGATTTTTATTTGTTTCAATTGAACTGGGGCACAAAAAGTACAGCCAATGCTGCTGAAAAAAAAATAGAGGAAGATAAAAGTTTATCTAATTACAGCCGCCAGTTGAGCCGGGTGCTTGCAGGCGCCGAAAACTCAGAAATAATTTATGCCGTAAATTCAAGTGGCGCTTATCCGCTGAGTGATTATATCGCTTTCAGTGGTGGTGCCGCATGGGCTACAGCAACTCTATTGCATCCTGAGTTGGTCGACAACTCTGTTATCTCCGTAACATTTGATGAGGTAAAAAAATTTACTGAAACCTTGTTTACCAATCATGCTGCTTATTCAGAAACTAATCTTGCCAAAATAACAACAGATGAATATGAAAAAGCTGCGATTATAAAAGCAGCGAAAACCGTACATGGCGTATTTGATCAAAAATCTTTAATGGCCGGGGCTGGTTTGTTATTAAAAATAATGCGGCAGTTTTCTTCCATTTATGAAACCAAACAATTTTATCTTGTTAAAAACGGCCAGGTGGGCTGGATATCTGCTTATGTGGACAAACAAATTTCAAAATAGATTATTCATTAAATTTTTTATCCCATTAATTAATTTCAAAAAAAAATTACAGCTTATGAAAAAAATTCTTACTTATTTCTTATTCATCTCTGTTTCATTTTCAATGGCAGCTCCTGTATATGCAAGCCTTACACCTGTAGCCGGCAATGAACCAAACCCGACAACTGTAAAAACTGCACTTGCTGAATTCAAAAATTTATCAAAGAAGGAAAGAAAGGAAAGGGTAAAAAATGTAAAAAAAGAATTGAAACTTTTTAATAAAGAAAAGAAAGAAAATAAAAATTCAAAAGTAGAGCAGGTTGTATTAATCATACTCGCCATACTTCTTCCACCGCTTGCTGTTTACCTGCACCAGGAAGAAGTAAATGGAAAATTTTGGTTAAGTTTATTGCTTTGGTTCCTATTCATCTTACCCGGTGTTATTTATGCGCTGCTTGTAGTTACTGATTCTGTTTAAAAATAATTTTTGAAAAGAAAAGTCCCCTTGCAATTGCGGGGGACTTTTTAGTTTTTACAGGATTGCTTACCAATAAAAGTTCTTTATAAATTTATCAACCGCTGATTGGCGCCGTTATTCCATGTGAGCAACGCTTTGTTATCACACTGTCCATCGTTTGGTGCACCGTAGTCAAGAAATAATACCCGGCTGTTTATTT
>JANOJO010000627.1:0-3500 GCA_031418795.1 Bacteroidota bacterium
TTGCTTGCAAACAACTCAAAATGTATTCTCTTTTTATCAACTCCCTTTTCTTCTAAAAAATCTTTTACACAAAAAATCATTTCTTCCGGGCCGCAAATAAATGTTTCATCAATTTTTCTGTAGTCAATCAGTTTATTCAGATCGGTTAATTTTTCTGTATTAATTCTTCCTGTGTTAAGTGCCGCTTCTGTTCTTTCACGGCTGAGGATGTTGATAAGATTAAAACGGCTGATAAATTTGTTTTTTAATCCTTCCAGTTCTTCAAAAAAAATAATAGAGGAACGGCTGCGGTTGCTATATACCAATGTAAAACTGCTTAGTGGTTCTGTTCTTAAAGTTGTTTTTATTATAGAAAGTACCGGGGTGATGCCACTGCCGGCTGCAAAGGCCAGGTAGTTTTTTTTATTAGAAGAATTGAGCTCAGTATAAAATTTTCCTACCGGCTCCATCACTTCAATTGTATCGCCGCTTTTTAATTTTTCATTGGCAAAAATTGAAAACAAACCGCCATCCACTTTTTTTATAGCCACTTTCCATTCATGATCTAATGGAGAGCTGCAAAGAGAATAAGTTCTTCTTATTTCTTCACCATCAATCATAGTTCGCATGGTAAGGCTTTGTCCATGCTTGTATTGAAATGATTCTGTTAATTCTTCAGGAATTTCAAATTGTACAGAAATACAATCGGCTGTTTCTTTAAAAATTTGTTTTACTGCGAGGGGGTGAAAATGAATGGACATGTTTCCATTAATGTTTTCTTAAGCCATCAGTAATAATCATTATCATATTGTCTTCCAGTTCCGGGCCGCTGATTTTTGCCCTTGACCGGTGCCAGCTTTCAATACCATTTACTGCATGAAGCATGATGAGCACAGCAGTAGGTGCATCAATCTTTTTTATTTCATTTTTCTGAATACCATCTTCAATGATAGCGGCAAATCGTTTGCGGTAAGTACGCCGCTGATTGTGAAAGTTTGCGAGATAAGGTTCATCCAGATGTTTCCATTCCCTGTCACACACCACTACTTCTTCATAGTGTTCTATCATCTGGCTTATATGAAAACGAAGCAGCGTTTCTATTTTATCAATTGATTTTGCTTCGGCCATTTCCAATTCATCCAAATGTAAATTGAAACGGTTGGCTACATCAAAACAAATAGTTTCCAGCATCTCGTTTTTAGAACGGATATGATTATACAGACTTGCTGCTTCTATTCCAACAGTTTCAGCAAGGTCACGCATAGAAGTAGCCGCAAAGCCTTTTTCACGAAACATGTTTGCGGCTTTCTTTAAAATAAATTCTTTCTTGGAGGCTTTTCTTCTGGCAACTTTTGACATGTATCAAAGATAAGTCAGTATCAGGTAATACGGAATTAGTAATTAGGAATTTGTAATTGGGAATGAAACCACGCCTTTTTATGATTTGCTTTAATTCGTGTAATATTGCCCGATTTATATCAATTCCTAATTCCTAATTCCCAATACCATGTCTTTACTTGTAGTTGGCTCCATGGCCTTTGATGCAATAGAAACTCCATTTGGAAAAAGTGATAAAATAATTGGCGGCGCTGCTACTTATATTGCATGGAGTGCTTCCAATTTTACAAGACCCATAAAACAACTTTCTGTTGTTGGCGGCGATTTTCCCAAAGAAGAATTAAAAATACTGGAAGCAAGAGGTGTATTGATGGAAGGGGTACAGATAAAAGAAAATGAAAAATCTTTTTTCTGGAGTGGCCGCTACCATCTGGATATGAATACCCGTGATACCTTAGAAACGCAATTGAATGTATTGGGAAACTTCAGGCCTGTAGTGCCGGATAGTTACCAGGATTGTGAATACCTGATGCTGGGAAATCTTGCTCCATCGGTACAGCTATCAGTCATCAATCAACTAAAGAATAAACCAAAGTTAGTGGTATTGGATACCATGAATTTTTGGATGGATACGACCATGAGTGATTTGGAAAAAGTGATAAGAAAAGTAGATGTGCTGCTGGTGAACGACAGTGAAGCAAGACAACTCAGCGGACAATATTCATTGGTAAGTGCAGCCCGTGCAATAATGGAGATGGGACCGAAATACCTAATAATAAAAAAAGGAGAACACGGCGCTTTGTTATTTTTCAATGATAAAGTTTTTTTTGCTCCTGCATTACCGCTTGAAGTGGTATTTGACCCCACCGGTGCAGGTGATACATTTGCTGGGGGCTTTATCGGTCATCTGGCAAGTGTAAATGATATTAGTTTTGAAACAATGAAAGCAGGCATTGTTGTTGGCAGCGCAATGGCCAGTTTCTGTGTAGAAAAATTTGGAACTGCACGTTTGCAGGAATTGAAAAGAGATGATATTGATACCAGGATTCAGATGTTTCGTGAGCTGACTAAGTTTGATGTGGAGCTGGTGTAAAAAAGTCCAATTAAACAGAGCAGTACAACTACTTTTTATTTTAAAGATTTTAATTGTGAATAAAAGCGAAACACTTTATTAAAATATTTCAACTTGTTTTCTTCTTTTAAGCCAGTTAATCCAAGTCCCAGATGAATTTCGTTTTTTCTTTCATTAAAAACAACAATGCAGTTGCAACCGAATGAACTGAAAGGATTCCAAATAAATGCAACAAAATACGGCTCATTATTAATGGTAAGTAATAACGGAGTTCCCAAGGGCAGGTTTGATTTAAAAGAAATAGCTATGATTTTATCATAAAGGGTTGAACTAATACTTAGATTAAATGAAGAATCAGTGAAATATTTTTCATTCCATTTAAAAATATTAAACTTCATTTCCATTCCTAAAATGTCAGTTTCATTTCCTATTTGTTCAGCCGTTGAATCGCTTATCACTATCGCATTTTCGTCTTTCGATAAATAAAATTCTATGGGCTGTTTTTTAAGGGTATAAATTTTTATTTGGGCTTTTGTTGAAAGCGACATTAATAATTGGAATAATAATAAATACAGAATCTTATCCATATTGTAAGAGAAAAATTTAATTCAATTTCCTCGCCAGCACCACTACATTCTTAAACGTTTCTTTTTTTCCTTTCAGATTAAAAATCTCCGTAAACAAAATATATGTACCCATCGGTAGTTTCAATTTTTTATCATCAAGCCCATCCCAGTTCCAGTAGCCTTCCAATCCTAAAATATTATTTCTAACCAGGTTTCTTACCTGCCTTCCATTAGCATCATATATAATTATATTAGCTACATAACCCGGCTCAGTTGTTTTATATTGCACAGTAGCTACATCATCACGTCCATCATTATCTGGAGAAAAAACTTTTGGTGTTATTTCAATAGTTGCATTGATGCTTTGCAAAAGTTTGTACTGCGAATTTTTATAAGTAGGCGTACCATAGCCTGCAGTAGATGCTGCCGAGTGCCAGTTGTTGGCATCCTGAGAAATGCCATCCGGATCTATTCTTTCCAACGAAACACCATCTGCATCATCAATCAAAGCAAAATGCCAGTCATCTTTATATTTTACTTCGTCA
>JANOJO010000628.1:0-1897 GCA_031418795.1 Bacteroidota bacterium
TACACAAAAACGAAAGCGAGCCTGATACTTTTTATCAAAATATAGTAACAGTTATTGCAACTGGTAAAATTGTTGTGTCCTTACTTGAAAAAAACATTCTTATTCTTACAAAATAGTACTGCATGAAGCAGTTTCCATAAAAAATCCATATTCACTTATCATGAAAATGGATTAATCAAAGAATTATCGGGGAGACCCTACAACTTTTCCTGAGTTCCGCACTGGGACACCCAAGCTAAAGACCGAACCACTTTAAAAGGCTTTTCTGTTCATCCTTTGGTAAATGCAATCGAGATTCCTTTGTTTTTGAGAATGGACGATTAATAGTTATCCGGTAAATTGTATTGGCAATATCAATTGCTTTTTCTGCACTTAATCCTGTTTGTTTTTCCAGTAGCTGCCGTTCAAGTTCTTTGTAAATTTTGTACGCACAAAAGGCAATACAGATATGTGCTTCAATGCGGTGTTTTAACCGATGATATATTGGTCGTATTCTTAAATCTGTTTTTGATATGCGGAACGCTTTTTCAATTTTCCATAATTGCTTATAGTTTTCTATTATTTCATCTTTACTCAATTTGGTATTGGTGATATATCCTTTCAATCCATCCCATTTTGCATCGTCCAGGTATTTGGCTTTATCAATCGTAATTTTTATTTCTCCTTCCAGTTTCAGATATTTATTATAACCCCGGTTGTTGATATTGTTTTTGGTAAGCTTTCCATTTGCAATGTTATGTTCTAATTTTTCCAATCCCTTTTTCCTGTTGGCTGCATCTTTTTTAGCTCTTGCTTCTGAGTAGCTCACAATTATTTTTGTGTTTTCATCTTTAATCAATTCGGCGCTTTGTCCATTTTCAAATTTAATAGAAAGGATTTTCTTTTTTAACTGTAGTGATTCATTTTTAATTCTTGCTCCCAGAATATATTCATACTGCCTGCTTTGTAATTCATTAATATTTTCATTTGATAACAGTCCTGCATCTGCAATTACGACCAACTGCGCTAATTGATATTTATGTTTAAATTTTTCTATCACTGGCAGCAGCGTATGTCCTTCATATTTATTGCCTTCAAATATTTCATAAGCCAACGGATAACCATCCACACTCACCAATAAGCCTAAAACAATTTGCGGATGCTGGTGTTTACCTTCTTTAGAAAATCCTGGTTTACGTAAATCATCTTCATCATCTATTTCAAAATACAAAGTGGTAACGTCATAAAAAACCACGCCAATGTTATTGTTCAGTATTTGTAATGTATGGCTGTAGCTGATTTGCTGTACTGTTTCTTTTTGTTGGCTGCTGAGTTTATCAAGGTAGCGGTAGATTTTGTCAACATCAATCTTTACCCCTTTATATTTAAACAAGTAATCACTGGTTTTTAATTTGCTTACAGGGTAAGCCAGCCTTGCTATCACCAAATGTCGAAACAAATCTTCCTTTATCTTATTAAATCCTATTTCATCAAAGAGCTTTCCTAATACTAATTCAGGACCGGCTAATTGTATTTCATCAAGACCATTGAAAAATAAATCCATCAGCATTTGCTCATTGGCAATTTCAAAATTCAACACACCCTGACCTTTGAGTGCGGGTATTAGTTGCCTTGCCTGAATAAATAAAGAATTTATTGTTGCGGGATCAGCGGAACTACCAACGGTCTTAATCAATCGGTAACGACCACTGCTTTTATCAATAATCTGAATACTGACAACTTTACTCTTATTGAGTTTTTTTCTTACAAACATCCCCAAATTTAATCATGGGACACCCAAAATCAAATCAACAACTCAGTGCCAGTTTGTGTTTTAGAAGATTTTTTTTTATTTATTCAAAAAGTGCGGAACTCAGGTGAAGGGGGAGATAACGATTGGCAATGGGCAATAGGCAAG
>JANOJO010000629.1:0-3973 GCA_031418795.1 Bacteroidota bacterium
AGTATGCCTTGTCCAATCTTGTCAAACAGTGAGGACACAGCATCAATGTTTGCTTGTGCATTATAAGGCCCTGCGTTTGGTACCATCTGGCGATAGAATTGGTTCAAGGCTATTGTGTCTTTTGAGAATTGCACCCCCGGATAAAAGTTTGGCCACACACCAAGCCGGAAAATACCAAACCACATCTGTTCGTCAGGAGCAACTGTAATATTTATGGGTTGTGTGCTGCGTGCTGCGCGGCCACGTCTTGGCTGATCAATTAAATAGACCGGGAAGCGGCGACGTAAAAAAATGTTTTGATACCCTTCACGACCATCGGGAGTGGTTTCCCATGTCTTTGCTGATTGTCCATGTCCATGCCAAAACACCAATGGAAGTTGACGGGCCTTATTTGGTATTTGATAAAAAACATAAGCATGATCGCCATGTAATGTTTGTCCTTCAGAACTTTGGTTTGCCGGGTTAAATGCTCCATCTTTTATGGGGTCGAATGTACCTGGATTGGTAATTACTGTGCCTCCAATTGCAAAGCTGCCTTGTTCCTGGATAATTAATGCCCCGTTGTTGGTGCTTACTTTTGTGGATGCACATGCAGTAAACAGAACAAAAACAGTAACTGATAATAGAACAAAAAATATTACTTGTTTAATCTTTCCTGAATTGTACATAAAAATCTTTTAAAGTCCATTAACCCAGCTACGGAGTAAGAAGCTTTGTAAACGACAAAGATCCTAATACCCATTTCCCATTTTGCTTCACATACACTTCTGTAACCATAAATGGATTAGTTACATCATTACCCCCAACGACAGCCAGCAAAGTAATTCTATTTAATAGTATAGCGGTATTGTCAATTATTTTCACTGATACTTCATGGATATCCGCTTTCTTATAATGAATTCCGCCACTTTTAATAACATTGAGTTCCTGGTCTTTTCCCCAGGACCCGCCCATATGCACGAACATTGAATTATCATGAAAGAATGCTGCCAGTGTATCTGCTTTCTTTTCTGACATCCAGCGCCATTTCTGTTTTGAGAGATTAATGATTTCTTGTTCTGCTGTAGAAGGATTTGCTTTTGTTTGTTGTGCGCTGGACCATTGCACACTCATCATTAAGAAGCACAGTCCGAGAATTGATACTTTCATATACTTATTTATTTTAAAATGTAAAGTTCTTTGCATTTTTTGGCCTCAATGGTATACCGATTACTGATATATCTACCAATATTCCTGATTAGCAAGTAGCCTTCATTACTCTTTTGATTGAAAGATTATCTTTACATCACAAAATTGAAGCATGGAAAAGGTGTTTAAATTTGACGCCGTCGTAGGGTACAATGAATTGAATAATCACGAAACGCTTCATCCGCTGGTTAGCGTAATTGATTTTTCAAAATCCAAACCCTGGTCTTGGCCTGGCGGTGACAGCAAAACCATAAAAGTTAACTATGGCCTGTACTGCATTTTTTTGAAAGAAATTAAATGCGGGGATTTAAAGTATGGTTGCAGTTACTACGACTACCAGGAAGGCTCATTGGTTTTTATTTCGCCAGGGCAAATAGTAGTAGTAGAAGATTTCGGACAAAACTTTCAACCTAAGGGCTATGCACTGATTTTCCATCCTGATCTGATCCATGGTACATCTCTTGGCCGGCATATCCACGATTATAGCTTTTTCGGGTATCAATCGAATGAAGCACTTCATTTATCAGAACGTGAAAGAAAAATTGTGTTGGATTGTTTTGCAAAAATCAAATATGAATTGGAACATGCTATTGACAAGCACAGTAAAAGACTGATCGTATCAAACATTGAAATGGTATTAGATTATTGTGTTCGTTTTTATGACCGCCAGTTTATTACCCGTGATAATGTACTTAAAGGAATTTTGGAAAGATTTGAGAATTTACTGCAAGAGTATTTTGAATCAGAAAAGCCGCAAACAATTGGTTTGCCTTCTGTAGCCTGGTGTGCAAGTGAATTGAATTTATCAGCAAATTATTTTGGCGACCTTATAAAAAAAGAAACAGGAAAAACAGCACAGGAATATATACAATCGAAAGTGATAGATGTTGCAAAAGAAAAAATATTTGACCAAAGCAAATCAATCAGTCAAATTGCCAATGAATTAGGGTTTAAGTATCCGCAGCATTTTATCCGTTTATTTAAACAACGGGTTGGTCAATCTCCCAATGAATACAGATCACTTAATTAAACAGTTATCGGGAAAGGGGAAATAATTTTTGGCCCAATGGCTGGATTTAATAAAGCTGTAATTGTTATCTCCGTATGGGTTAATTTTCCTTTATAAAATTATAACTCGCAGTTCCTTGCTTCAGTGTGAATTCATTCTTTTCCGCATTAAATTCAATAGTTACTCCAAAAGCATCACATTTAAATTTATTCGATCCAATTGCTTCAAGTTGGTATGATGATTGACCCGTGGGTTGGGCAACCAGGTTTTGTTTCTGTTTGCTTATTATAATGCTGAGCGGAATTACTTTATTTGAATACACCCCGCATATTTTAAAAGCCCCTTCGGTTTTATTTTTGTACCTAACAATTTAAAGTCAGGGTTTTCGTATGCTTTTTCAAAATAAATATTGAGGGCACTCAATACAAAATCATTCACCGTGCCTACCCGCCCGTTAGAGCAAAAAGCTATGGCCAAACTATTTTGCTGAATAGAATATTAATAGTTGAACGGAGCGTTGCCCCGCAATACTGCGGGATTTCGCTTTGCTCAACAAGTAAAGCCCAATAGTAGCAACCCAGACTGCTACCTAATTTATATTTTCAATTATCCCAGCTATTCCCTGTCCCCCACCGACACAAGCTGTTACCATGCCGTATTTTTTATTGAGGCGTTTCATATCGTGCAGGTTTTGTATGGTGAGTTTGCAACCGGTACAGCCAAGCGGATGACCAAGTGCAATAGCGCCACCATTAATATTTACTTTAGTGGGATCAAGACCCGCTTCGCGGATAACAGCAATGGATTGTGATGCGAATGCTTCATTGAGTTCTATCAAATCAATTTGTGAAAGATTCATTCCTGTTTGTTTCAAAACTTTTGGAATAGCAGCCACAGGGCCAATGCCCATAATACGCGGATGCACTCCGGCTACGGCGCTTCCAACTAATCTTCCAATAGGTTTTAGTCCGAGTTCATTTACCATCTTCTCTCCCATCACAATTACGAATGCTGCACCGTCACTTGTTTGCGATGAATTGCCTGCTGTAACACAGCCACCGGCTGCAAAAGCAGGTTTTAGTTTTGCCAATGCTTCAACTGATGTATCGGCACGTGGGCCTTCATCTGTGTCTACCGTATAATTTCTTTTTTGCTTTTTACTTTTTTCATCTAAAAAAACTTCTTCCACGTTGATGGGTAATATTCCATTTTTAAAATATCCATTTTTTATAGCAGCAATGGCTTTCTGGTGACTGTTGTAAGAAAATTCATCCTGCGCTTCACGACTTATATTAAATTCTTTTGCTACGGCTTCTGCCGTAAGTCCCATACTTAAATAATAATCGGGTTCATCTATGGCAATGGAATAGGATGGAACGGTTTTCCATCCTGCTGTTGGTACCAGGCTCATACTTTCTGTACCACCGGCAATAATGCAATCAGCCATGCCCATTCTTATTTTTGCTGTTGCAATTGCAATTGTTTCCAGCCCGCTTGCACAATAACGGTTCACCGTTACACCCGGTACATCAATACCCAATGCTCTTGCAGAAATGATGCGTCCAAACTGTAATCCCTGTTCTGCTTCGGGTACTGCATTTCCTACTATTACATCATCCACTCTTTTTGGTTCTAATTGTGGTACCGATGCCATCAATCCTTTTATAACATCAACGGCTAAATCATCGGGGCGGGTAAAACGAAATACACCACGTTTTGATTTTCCCACTGCGGTTCTGTACCCAGCGACAATGTATGCTTCCTGCATGATGAAAA
>JANOJO010000630.1:0-5013 GCA_031418795.1 Bacteroidota bacterium
CATCAAATTATCAGGCTGGGAGATATGTTTATAGCCGGAACATATTTTGCAGAAATAATTCAAGGCAACAAACGCAAAGTTGTAAAACTTATTAAAATGTAACCACCATTCTTTATCTAATAAGCAGAAGTAAGGCTGTCCCGCCTCAGGCGGGACAGCCTTTTTTTATTTCCCCAAAACCATACTCCCAATTCTACCGTAATTAAGAAGCTGATCAGTATTATCCGTTAACCATTGCCAGATCCCATTCTGATAAAAAACCACCCTGGAATTTCCCGCCCCTTGAAAAATTTAGCTGCTTATTACAATTTATTCCGGTGTACAAGCCAGCTTATTTTAATTATTACCGGAATGTTTTAATCATTTAAAAACATAAACATTTATGAAAAAAAAAATCTATGCTTCCATTTTGCTGGTTGCAATGCTGATCAATGTTTTCCCGTATGGAGCATTTGCATCAAGCCATCGCGAAGCGCCATTGATCTCAAACGATCCGCTTGCTGACAACACGGATCTTTATGCCTTTCGTAGTCCGGATAACCCGAATAAGATAACGATCATCGCTTGCTACGTTCCCGGGCAGTTGCCGCAAGGCGGCCCCAACTATTATTCTTTTGGAGAAAATATCCGTTATGAAATTCATGTTGACAATAACGTAGCTACCAAAGGCGATGATATTGTTTACCGTTTTACATTTGATCAAACGAATGAAGACCCAACTACTTTTTTCAATATCCGTTTGGGCAAACAAAACCTGAAAACCACTTATACGCTGGAAAGAAGTATGAATGGAGGAAAAAAATTCAGCACGATTGTTACAAATGGTGTTGTACCCCCGCCAAATATTGGCCCCCGTTCCATCAGTTCACCGGTGGGTTTAAATGCACCCAGCTATGAATCATTAATTCAAAGTGCAATTACTACAGCCAATACAGGTGAAAAAGTTTTTTGTGGTACCTCCGATGATCCATTCTTTGTTGATTTGGGCGGCGTATTTGATCTGGGAGATGCACCCCGTACTACAGGTACTCAATCTATTGATGGTTTAAAATGTTTGAATGTTTCAACCATTGCATTGCAGATTGATATTTCCACTTTGCAAAAAGAGGGTAAGACTGCTGCACAGGCAGCAAATATTCTGGATCCTAATTATGTTGTTGGTGTTTGGGCATCTGCCAGCCGTCAAAAAATAAGAGTGTTAAATCCGGATGATTATTATGGTATAGAATCTCACCAGGGTCCCTGGGTACAGGTATCAAGATTAGGTATGCCTTTAACAAATGAAGTTATTGTTCCCATTGGTAAGAAAGATTTGTGGAATGCATTGACTCCTTACCAGGATTTGGAATACCTGAGCACATTCGGGAATTATTTTTACAATCCTGAATTGGGTCTTTATATGGATGATGCCTTGTTTGGTGGTGCAGTGCCTGCACTGGCCCCATTGCGTATTCAAAAAAATTCATTGGGTGCATTTGGTTTTGGTAACACACAAAATGGATTATATGGTTTGAAAGGAAATCCTGCACTTGCAGGTACTGCATTAGATGATGCAATCTTTGGAAACCTTCTTTTGCCTGCGGCAAATTCTCCACGTTCGGTTGACCTTTGGCCAATCTTTAATACAGGTGTTCCTAATTTAAGGCCTTATCAACTCGCAACAGGTAAAGGCGGAAATCCTTTAGCAGCAGGAAAACCATTTATCAATAATTTTCTTCCAAACGGTGGTGATATGCTGCGCTTAAATATGGCAGTGCCCCCAACACAAAGAAACGATCCAAACTTCAGTAATCTCGGAATTGTAAATGCTGCGGTATTAGGATTAACGAACCCTGCATATAACGGTAATACATCAATACAGAATATTCCAAACATGGATGGATTTCCTAATGGAAGAAGATTGGAAGATGATGTAGTTACCATTGAACTACAGGCAGTGAGTGGTGTTGCATTAGCGGCCATCGGTTTGTGGTACGATGATTTTAATGGTGTCAATCCTGTATCACAGGATTTGATTGATGTGCTTACTTATAATGCAGGCGTTACATCAAACGACGCTCCGTTGAAATCTTCTTTCCCTTATGTAGCTTCTCCGTGGGCCGGCACGCATAATTGCGATTGTGATGATAACGATGCAGGAAGAAGTGTAACAACTATTCCGCAAATGTCAATGGCAAAAAAACCAAACAGCACATTGGGTCTTGCTTCTTCGGAAATGAACCTTATGGCTTTCCCTAATCCAGGTTCCGGCAACAACACTATTAAATACAGTGTGGATGCTGCATCACAAATAAAAATTGTGATACATGATATGAATGGCAGGCTGATAAAAATTTTATCAGATAAAAATCAGGAAGCAGGTGTTTACACTGTTCAGTGGGACAATGAAAATATTGCAAAAGGCATGTATATCGTTACTGCCACAAAAAATGGAATGGTTAAACAAACAATCAAGGTTGTAAAAAATTAATCGTTTCAATTCAACTACAGACCGGGTCGTACCCGGTCTGCAGTTCTAAACCCCGTCCGACCCCGAAGCATCGGGGGAGGGCAACACAGAACTATAAAATATTTTACAAATGAAAAAGAAAATTTTATTCGCAGCCGCAGCTTTTATATTTATTGCAGCTTCAGCTTTTGTGATTTTGAAAAAAAATAATCATACAAAAAAAGCAGGAACAATGTCATTCAGTTTATTAGAAAGAAAAACTTCGCTTGCTTATACACATGAATGGCCTGCAATTAAAACTAAGGCAGGGCTTTTATTAAAAAAAATCGATGCCAGCGGTTCCGATATAAAATCTTTAATAGCTCTTGCATCCATTTATCTTCAGGAAGCCCGAATAACAGGCAACTATGAATATTATAATGAAGCCGCATTGCAATCTGTCAAAACTATTCTTGAAAAAGATGCAAATAATTATGAAGCATTAACTGTAAAAGCAACCGTGCTTTTATCACAGCATCAGTTTGCAGATGCGTTGGTAGTGGGTGAACAATTAAAAAAATTATACCCGTACAATGCTTATGTGTATGGATTATTGGTGGATGCAAATGTGGAACTGGGCAATTATGCTGCTGCTTTGGAAGCTGCGGATAAAATGATTTCTATCCGTCCGGATATACGTTCTTATTCACGCATTGCTTACCTGCGGGAAATACATGGCGATATACCCGGCGCTATTGATGCCATGCAATTAGCCGTGGATGCCGGCGCACCAGGGGATGAGAATACTGAATGGTGCCGTGTGCAAATGGGAAATTTGTATGAAAAGATGGGAAAATTAAAAGAAGCGGAAATGAATTATACCATCGCATTGAATAACCGGGAGAATTATCCTTATGGTTTAATTAGTCTTGCAGGAATTGCAGTTGCACAAAAAGATTTCAGCAAAGCCTTATCACTCTACCAGCAGGCAGATACATTATTCAGCAATCATATTACCAAGGAAGGAATAGCAGAAATTTACAATCTGAGAGGAGAAACTGAAAAAGCAAAAGCAATGGCTGCAGAAATTCTTGCACACATGAAAGCAATTTCAAAAGCCGGAAACGAAGATCTTGAAATGGCGCATGCTTATATCGGGATGGAAGATTATGATAAAGCGCTGGAGTTCGCCATGAAAGAATATCAACACCGCCCGGCTAATATTGAAGTGAATGAAACGATTGCAATAATTTATTATAGAAAAGCAGATTATACAAACGCTGTGAAATTTATTGATGATGCATTGAAAACAAATTGTAAAAATCCTGAGTTGCTTTGTTACGCCGGTTTGATAAATGCAAAAGTTGGTAAGACAAAAGAAGCTCAGGTTTTTTTACAGGAAGCTCTGAAAAATAATCCGCTGATTGCTTCTTCGCTGAGAAATGAAAGTGAAGAAATACTGAGGACATTAAAATAAAAAAATTAACCCTTTAAGATAAAAAAGCTATCCGCCAACAGCGGATGGCTTTTTTATTGCATTTTCAATTCCGGTTTTATTTTTCTCACAGCAGTAGTACCACCCCCATTCAAAGTAAGATCAACCGGTTTATTATTTTTCCATGCGCCCCTGGTAAAATCCGGTACATCCACCGTCTTTGATTTTGCAGCAACAGATTTTTCACTCAATGGTAATACACTGCTCCATGCGGCTGCATCATACACATCCTGGTCAAGTGGCAATCCATTGCGCAAACAATCAATCAGCCGCCAGTCCATAATAAAATCCATACCGCCATGGCCTCCTACTTCTTTTGCAATTTCACCTATGTGTTTTACAATCGGTGGAGAATATTTATCATATAACTCTTTTAAGGCTTCTGGTTTAATCCAGCTATGTCCAAAAGCAATTCTTTCCGGCCCCGGCCATTTTTGCGCAGCGCCTTTTGTGCCACTTACCAAATGTATTCTTGAATAGGGGCGAAGGGTGGATACATCATGCTGCACCATGAGACTTTTACCTTTATTGGTACGAATCAATGTTGTATTCATATTGCCCCGGTAAGGTTTGTCAACATACTCTTTAAAGAAATCATCTTTTGCAGCCATCTCTTTTGCCAGGTTATTCAGGGTAAAATCATTGGTGCTCATACTCACAAGATGATCAAACTTATCGCCACGGTTTATATTCATACATTGGGCTATCGGGCCAAGGCCATGTGTGGGATAAAGATTTCCATTGTGCCCGATATTTTCTTTCAGCCGCCACATATCAGCATAAGCATTTTTATTAAAAAGATAATCCTTACTGAGATCATGAATATAAGCTCCCTCTGCATGAACCAATTCTCCAAACAATCCCTGTCTTGACATATTCAATGTAAGCAGTTCAAAAAAATCATAACAGCAATTTTCCAGCATCATGCAATGCTTTTTTGTTTTCTCTGATGTTTCTACTAATTGCCAGCATTCATCAATGGTTAATCCGGCATTTACTTCTGTAGCTGCATGTTTGCCATTCTTCATGGCATGCAAAGAAACAGGGGTATGCAGGTGCCATGGTGTAGGTGTATAAACAAGATCTACAC
>JANOJO010000631.1:0-7292 GCA_031418795.1 Bacteroidota bacterium
GTATGAACTTTTTGCCGAAAAATGATAGGTTAACCCGATGCTAAAACTGTTTTTGTTTTTGTAGGACTCGTAGCGGGCACTGGCAATATTGCCTTTAAAAACTTTTCCAATTGATTTTTGAAACTCAGCGCCAAGTTCCCAAGGATTTTGTGAAAAACATGTATGGGCTGTTGCCGAAAAAAATAATATTAAAAGGATTTGCTTTTGCATTCTTCAGCATAAACGTTTTGAATGATGAAATATTTTTCATGATTCATCCATACTGAAAAATTTTATCCGGCTTTGGTAGCGCCTCAGTTTGATTTTAAAAAAAATCTGCAAAGTGCCGGAGAATTAATGTACAAAAAAAATTACGGATGATTTTAGTTCGTCGTTGGTAGGCTATGCACAAAGCCAACACATCATACCAACCTGGCGTGCTGCTTTCTTGATGTTGCTACCAACAGAGGTAAAAAGACTGCTAATTAAAAACGGCTCATTTCAACCAAATCAAACTTATAAAAAGCAGTATACTGACCAAGATGTATGCAATAACCAATATACTTGTGCTCCGACTATTCAAAATGGATTTACTGTAACTCTTGTACATTTCAATATACCTTCTGTTTTGTATAAAATACAGGTAAAGTAATCCCAGTACTCCAAGAATCAAATAAAGCGCATATAGTTTTGAGAAAATATTTAATGGAGAGCCTTTTATAAAATAAAAACCATAACCAAAAATTGAAGATATATTTAGTGACACTAATAATGAATAAACACATAATGTTGTATACTGTGGTATATCATCAACATTTAAATACTTAACCCACTGATACAACTTACAAAATATAAGTTTAAAATAATTAGTCGTCATTGCCCCAAAACATTCTTGATACAAAATAAATTCCTGACACTACGGCTCCAACAGGTCCAAATAAACTTACAACACCCATTACTAGTTCGTCGTTGGTAGGCTATGCACAAAGCCATCGCATCATACCAACGTTGGCGTAAAGCAAAATAAATATTTTTTTCATACTTCCTATTCGTTTATACTTGGATAAATTTTTATTATTTCATTAGGTATTACTTTCCAACCATCATAGGGCTGGTGTATTATTTTATTTTTTATTGGATATTGTGGTAGTATCTCATTGATATTTGGAGATGATGGTAAAACTTTCACGAGAAACTTTGATCCGATATGTTGCATCCCAATTACTTTGTAATTTCCATCTTCCCATATTTTATTGTGAAATTCAAATTTAAAAACAACTTTTTGTCCTCCTTTCATTCCTTTTACTTTTATTAATGTTCCAATAACATAAACGCCGTCTTTGTCCAAAGTATCAATCAATCTATTCTGCTTTGGTATATAGTATAAAAAGGTAAAAATTAATACGATTAAAACAACAATAGCATATAAGTTTTTCTTAAAGAATAATTTTGCAATTTCATTTTTCATTTTGATACTACTCCTTTCTAATTTCGTTGTATAACTGAATTACTTTGGTATTTAGGTTATTGAAAAAAGCATCTGCCTGTTCTTTAGTCGCTTGTATGCCATTGATTCACTACTTTAAATAATTCCAGTTAATCAGCACATTCCAAACCAATGGAGCATCATGGTGATTGAGATAGCGATGTAATGGATCGAAAGTAAAAGCAATGACCCTTCCTGTACCGGAAGGAACATTAAAAATAGTTCCATGCCCGATAATAGTTTGCTCATTTCTTACCATACCTGAAAGAACATAAGGCGTTTCTTTTTTGCTTTCTTCTTTCTTTACTTCATCTTTCTTATCAGGCAAGCCCATCACAGGCCCGGAATACTTTTCTTCATCTTTCAATGGCTTGCTGCCGTATTGAAGTAATATCATATCCCGGTTATATTTCTGCACCTGAAGCAGCGGAGTATTTCCTTTAAAGATTGGAAACTGTTCCGGAAAGCCATAAAGAACGGGATGATTGGATTTACGGGCTTTTACATTTACAACAGAACCCGGATGAAAAAGACCGGAAGCTTCAAACGATTGAAGTTCTTTAGCAATACCTGCATTGGCAATTATCTGTGATGATTGCGCCAGAGAAACAAGAACACCTCCTGATTTTACAAACTGGTTCAATTCTTCCAACCCAACAAATCCCGGCCCCCCTGTCATATCATTTGTAGCATCGGGTGTGCCGTGTGATGGATACTCAATTGTTTTGGTGTAAGGCATTGGTCCGAATTTTACATCTATCTCATGAATAAAATCGTTTAAAGAGATTCTTACATTTGGAATAAGCAGTACATCAAATTTGTTTTTTAATCCACCTGCTTTCAAATCATCTTTGCTGATAGATGTAAATGGAATTCCCCTTTGTTCAAAAGTAAACCGTGCCCATCCTTCATCCTGCGTATCAAGCCATGTATGGTAAATAGCAACTCTTGGTAATGTTATTTTATGCTGCTTTGCAGTTGGAAAAATTTTGATTGCCTGCAGATCAAGACTAAACTGAGATGCAAATTTTTCTGCCTGGTCAGTTGTAAGTCCTTTAATAATGATTGAGCCTGCACCTAAAGTATCTTTCATCTCTTTCAAAGAAACAACTGTGTCCAAAACAAAAGCTTCGGCATCCGGGCTTTGCGTTTTCATCCAATACAAAGCGGGCAATACATTATTTTGTGCTTTATAATTCAGAACATAGTTAGTTCCTGCACCCGATAATTTACCGGGGTACTTCACATCTTCATTTACCAACTTCAGATCTGCATCATTATATTTTATGCTATCCTCAGCTTTTACATCTACTCCGTATAAATAACCAAGTGTCCAGGCAATATCATCGTAAGGAGGAAACTTTGCATCTTTTGGAAAATTTTGTTTTGATAAAAGTGATAAAGCGAGGTTACGATAAGGCTGATTCATCAACACTACATAATCACCTTTATTTTTTCCCGACGCTGCAAGATGCACTTCAATTTGCTGACCACGCAATTGATTAACGAGGTATGCTGCCATGGCAGGGTCACGCTGCGCATTTGGAATTACAAATGCACGGGGTTTATCATTCAATCCTTTTTTCAGGTTATTCAAACCTTTCTGATAAAAATTCTGAAGCAGCGTTTTTCCATTATCTGCAGTGTAACTAAGAGAAGCCAATACACCTGCTTCCATATAATTTATATTATTACGGGAAGACCAGTTTACTAATGGAGTTGCAGGATCGGGCCTGTACCATTCTTTATTCGTAACCAGATCGCCTGCATATCGTTGCTCAGAAATATCTCTCATAAATGTATTTGCTCCTGCATTTCCAAAAGTTTCATAAAAGCGGCCAATTGAATTATGGTTATTTGCAATCCAGATACCATAGCCGGGATACCAGCCGTCATAAAAAGCCCATGTAAAAGCGCCGGGCAAACCTTGGGCAGCAAGCGAAGTAATATCATGATTGGCCATTACCTGCCATTCGCCAATTGTGATTGGGTCAATAGTTTCATTGTAGGGGCCGGTTCCGGTTGACATATAAATAAGAGGCACAGATTCGTGCAGGTCAAGCATTACGGTGGGATGCCATTCAAAATAACTTTTGAAAATAGCTTTTGTCAAAGCCTGCGATATCTGAATGCCATCACGGTTATTATCATGATAAACATATTTACCCCAATAAGGCGGTGATTTTTTATATCCATCATCAAATTCTTTTCTTGATTTGGAGTAACGGTAATACCAGTCCACCTGTTTGTCTCTGCCATCCGGCTCGGCAACCGGGTTGATCAAAACAATAATATTATTCCTGATGTTTTTAATTTCTTCAGCCTGGCTGGTAACTAATCTGTATGCCAGTTCCATCAGCATTTCCGGCGAGCCCATTTCAGGAGAGTGAAGTCCGCCATTCAGGTAAAAAACAGGTTTAGTATCGTTGATAATACTGCTAACATCCATTGAATTTACTTTTCTGGGATCGGCCAGCAGTTCCATTTGTTTTTTATAATGATCCAGCCGTGTCATTGCATCTTCATTGCCAATAATAATAAGTTGAATGGGGCGGCCTTCTTCAGTAGTGCCCACTTGTTTCATAGAAATATAAGGTGATGTTTTAGTAAGCTCAGTATAATAATTATAGATTTCTGCAGTGCGGTGCATAACGCCGGGTGCTCCGATAATGTCACCAAAAAATTTTCGGGGCGAAGGCACTTTAGGATCATCGGGAAGATTAAGCACAGAGGCAGGAAGAAACCTGGGATCCGTTGTGTATTCTTTTATTTTCTGATTATATACTTCATCAATTTGCTGTGCGGTGATGGTTGTGCATGCAATGAGCAAGCAAGGAAACAGCAGTCGTTTTATTGTTTGCATGTTTGAGAGTTTCACTAAAAATAGATTTTTTTAGGATTGCCTCTCTTAATTCAGGAAGAAATAAATCAATCCACAATAAAAAGTTTGCAACCTGTAACTGATGACGTCCGGTGAGCTTCGCAGTTATCGCCAACAAAATAGTTCATGCCTTTAGTAAGTTTCATGATGCGGCCATCTTCCAGTTCGGTATCCATTTCACCTTCCATGCATAAAATAATATGTCCTTTACTGCACCAGTGATCGGCTTTATAGCCGGGAGAATATTCAACCATCCTCACCCGGATATCATTTACCATTTGCGTTTGCCAGTAAGCCATGCCGGTTTCACCTTTGTGTTCTTCTTTAGGAATGGAAGACCAGTTGAGAGTTTGAAAAGGGAAAGGAGTAATAGTCATTATCAATTTTTTCCTGTTTTTCGATTGTTGTTTTGCCTGCTATTGTGAAAATTGTTTTAATTATCTTTACATTCTTAATGAAAAAAATAAAAATATATTTAGATACTTCAGTAATTAATTTTCTTTTTGCCGATGATAGCCCTGAAAAAAAGGAAATTACAAAACAATTCTTTGATTCCTTTATAAAAACAGGCATCTATGAAACTTATGTTTCCATTTTTGTGCTTGAAGAAATAAACAATACGACAGATTCTTTAAAAAGAGATTTACTGTCTGATGTCATTAAAAATTATCCTGTTCAGATTATTGATACCAGTGCAGATGAAGCTGCTATAGATTTATTAAGTGATGAATATATAAAGCAACAGGTAGTACCAGGAAATAAAATTTTTGATGCCCTGCATGTTGCTGCTTGTACACTATTTGAAATTGATTTCCTGGTTAGCTGGAATTTTAAGCATCTTGCCAATGTGAACAGGGAAAAAAAATTTATCACTGTCAATCTGGCTTTAAATTATAATTACCCATTACGGATTGTAACACCCGAAAATCTATTTAACGATGAATACTAAAACACCAAAGTCTCAACAGGAAGTTTGGGACTGGAAACAAAAAGCATTTGAAAAATTACAAAAAATTCCAAGAGAAAAATGGATGGAACATATACGAAAGAGTACACAGGAATTAGCTCAAAAACTGAATAAGACTGTTTCTTTGCAGCATAAGTAATTTTTTGATTTATCTTAATGGATAATTAGTAGCTAAAATTCTTCCACCCACTTATCTCTTTCATCCGGCGCAAATTTCCACGGTGCAAAATTATTTTCCACGTTACTGAACATAGCATTCCATTCCTGTGGCGCATTGCTTTCTTCCATTACCAGTGAGCGGCGGAGCTCCAGAATAATTTCTAATGGTGAAATAGAAACCGGACATTCTTCCACACAGGCATTGCAGGTGGTGCAGGCACGCAGTTCTTCTACAGAAATATAATCATTCAGCAATTTTTTACCATCATCCTTATATTCTTTATTGGCATTTATATTTTTTCCAACTGCTTCCAGCCGGTCACGGGTGTCCATCATTATTTTTCGCGGCGATAATAATTTCCCGGTTTGGGTGGCAGGACAGGCGGCAGAACAACGTCCACATTCTGTACAACTATATGCATCCATCAAATTTTTCCAACTCAGATCAAAAACATCTTTTGCTCCAAAATTTGCAGGAGGTGGTGCATCTGTTGGCGCTAACTCTGGTTGCATGGCATACAAAACTTCTTTTTGCACGGCAGGCATATTTCTCATTTCACCGGGTGCATTTAACCGTGCATAATATGCATTGGGGAATGCAAGAATAATATGCAGGTGTTTTGAATAAGGCAGATAATTTAAAAAAGCAAAAATGCCGATGATGTGCAGCCACCAAGTGCCACGTTCCAATGCAATTAAAGAAGAAGAATTGACTGAATCAAAACTTGAAGCAATCATTCCGCTAAAAATAAAACTACCCGTGTCATGATAATGTGTACTGCCTTGTAACTGCAAGGCTCTGTCGCTTGCATTTAAAGTAAGGAACAGCATCATTAAAATTATTTCAGTAATTAAAATATAATTGGCATCGCTGCGTGGCCAGCCATCAAGGTCTTTACTGATGAATCGTTTTAGTTTGATAATATTTCTGCGTACAAGAAAAATAGCACAGGCGGCAATAACTAAGACTGCCAGGATTTCAAATGAATTTATTAGAAAACTGTAAAGACCTCCAAGCGGGGCAGCAAACAAACGATGTGTACCAAAAATTCCATCCAGCACTATTTCTAATACTTCAAGATTGATGATGATGAAACCGGCATACACAAAGAAGTGCATGATAGCCACCAGCGGGTTTTTAAACATTTTCTTTTGCCCAAAAGCAAGCAACAACAAATTTCGCCAGCGGGCTGGTTTGTTATCAGAAAAATCCTCATCACGGCCCAGTTTTATGTTGCGGGCTATCTCTTTTACTTTTTTTGAAAAAAGCCAGATGGCAATGATAGAGAGAAGAATAAAAAAAACTTGTTGAACAATCTGCATTTGAGTTGAATTGGTTTTGCTAAATTACAGCTTGTTAATTTATTTATGAGAAAAGTGCTGGCAATATTGTTGCTTTCATTATATCTGCAAGATATTTATTCACAAATAATTTTCCCAAATGATAGTTCATACTCTCCGCTTTCTGTTGAATATATAAAAGAAATTGATTCTGTATTTAAACATGAAAAAAACTCTGATTTTGAATTCCGTTTTTGGACTACAACGTACAAGGAGTATTACAGGATTCAACTTTTCTCTCTTAGTCTAAAAAATAATAAATGGGCAGTAAGGTTTTATGAAGAAGGGTGGAAAACCATAAATGATTCAAGCCAAATTATTCAAAGATATTTTGAAGAAAAAAAAATTCCTGATACTTCCCAGAAAGTAATTCAAAAATTATTGAGTTTATTAAATAAGAATAACTATTTGACAAACCCCATGTCAGAAGATCTCTTTGACAGAAAAGGTTATCCTGCACGCTGGGGTATCTGTCATTG